>DGNZ01000444.1 GCA_002389175.1 Rhodospirillaceae bacterium UBA4479
TTGGATGGATTGGCCTATGCTTTATGCCGACAATCCTGTCGTGGTTGAACCCGGCATGGTGTATTTTTGCCATATGATCCTTTTTGATAGCGAGCGTCAGTTGGCCATGTGTTTGGGTGAAACAGTACTCACCACTGATGGGGCCGCCGAACGTCTTTCTCGGTCATCACTAGATTTGGTTCACCAACCTTAAGGCCAAGAAGGGCTGAGACATGCCGCACGTAGTTATATTCGCGATGCTCCTCATCCTTGGAATGTTGGCCACATGTGTGATCGGGCTTGGCACGGGATGATGCGGAGACTAATTGCGTGTTGTGTGATTGCGCTGATCGTCGCTGGGTGCGGTAAGTTGCCGCGACCGTTTGAGCGTGATGAAGGCGTCTCATATCCTCTGGCAGATAATATCTTCTTGGATGGGGTGGCCGTACCTCCAGTCACGGGAACGACACGCCCGATGGGGAAGCTGTTGTCCACAGCGGTCGCCAAGATCCTGGAAAAGAAATATGAGATTCCAGCGGCCGTACAAGGCTTGGACCGCAGTCGGTTTTTATTGGCGGGGGAAGTGCTGACCAATAACCGTCAGTCCGGTGCGCCGACAGATGTAAGCGTACGTTGGACCTTGACCGAGAGAGACAAAGAAATTGTCGGCAATTTCATTCAAGATATCGATGTGACCGTCATCGAATGGGAATACGGATCGCCACAAGTCATTGAGATGATCGGCACCGATACAGGAGAGCGAGTTGCAAGAATGGTCCTTGGTGATCGCTTTGGTGAAGCGGGGCAAGATCGCTTTTTGGGACGAAGCGGTGTCTATTTGGCAGATGTGCAAGGTGCCCCCGGCGATGGGAATGCGTCACTCCGCCGGGCCATGTTTGTTGCGTTGGCAGGGGCTGGTGTTGCCATGACCCCTGACCCGAAAAAAGCCGTATTCCAGGTCCAAGGGATCGTGGAACTGGATGCGCCCGACAACGGTGCGCAGGCCATTCGAATAGCATGGGACGTCAATGATGTTAATGATGCTTCGCTGGGGCGCGCATCGCAGGCCAATGTTGTCCCCGCGGGCAGTCTTGATGGGCGTTGGGGGCAAACAGCCGCATTTATTGCCGCTGCTGCTTTAGATGGCGTTTTGAATATCATTGATCAGCATGATCCGACGCAACTTCGTGCACCTGATTTAGGGGGCGGCCCTTCGCGTCCGGTCGGCCCTTCGCGGACCCGAATCCTTGATCAAGTGCCAGGGCGCGCACCTCCTCCGCCACGTTGATCGACGGGCTGCGCGCTTTTTACTAATAACTAGCCCGTTGGGCTGGTAGATTCTATGCGTGAAGAATTTATTAACAATTGGTGGTGACTCGCCAAGCCCTGGCGTGTGGAACATGCAGAGATGGCTTGGGCGATTTTTAGCGCTCAGCTTGGCTTTGGTGCTGGTCGCGTGCGCCAATGATCAGGCTCAAACACCCCAGGAGACCGCTGGTGCCATGCAGCCAGGTGGCGAATCGGGGGCTGTTGCCGACGTCATTTTTGTCGTGCCCCCAGAAGGTGCCCCCTTACAGACCGGTTTGGTGCTGGCAGATGCCATCGCGGCTGAGATACGTGATGCCAATCATCCAGCGATTTTGGCGTACCACACAAATCAGGCTGGCGCGTCGGTTGTTGGTAAAGTTCTGTCAGCAGTGCCGCGCGGAAACGTGACTTGGTTGACCATGGATTGGTCTATTCGCGCCCCATATGGGACTTTTGTAGATACGTATCGTCAGCGCGTGGTCATCGACAAGAATATGTGGGATCAGGCGGCACCCGAAGCGATCAATCTCGTGATTGCTGATGCTGCCCCAAAGATCGTGAAGATGGTGAATTCTCAAATCGGACCGCCAGCGATGGCAGCGATGAGCCACCGATCCTGGCGCGATCAGTCCAATGATGATCAATTCAAAGATAAATCTTATATCGAGACGCAGGCGGCGTCGGCACCGATGAAGACAATGTCTACATCAGTCCGCGAGCCGATGACGATTTCAGAACGCCCTGTAATAAATGCCCCACAACCAGTGGTGCAGCCGTTGGCACGGATCGCAGAGGCTACCAATGGCCAGGTTGTTCTAGCACCAGGTGTGTCTGCAACTCCGGTAACGAATGCAAACGCGCCCGCAATGACGCAATCCGCAGGGGCAACACGACGGCCGTTGCCGTCACTTCTGACACTGCCGCCCATCGAAGAGCCCGAAACAGCGTACCAAATCAATCCAAATGCTCAACAAGTTGCCACCTTACCATCGTTGGGGGCGGTGCCTTCGCCCTCTGGTCCGCCGACGGCGTTGACGCCGGGTGCCACACGAACAGTTTCACCGCCACCGGGTGGGGTTGCATCTGAGCCCGAGGAAAGTTTTTTAGATAAGTTAAAACCCAATCTGGACTCGGATCGGCGTGCTGGCGATGCACGACCCCCCGAAGGAACGGCAGCTCAGTTTGCCGAAGTTCGGTGGGGACAGCCGGCATTTTTGATTCGCCCCGTCGTTGGCGCACCCGGGAATGGCAATGAATCCCTGACGGCAGCACTTAAATCGGCGCTTCGCGACCGTGATTTGACGATCTCAGAAGATCCGCGCCAGGCGGGTTTCATCATTGATGGCCAAGTCGACTTAGGCGAACCCATAAATGGCCGCCAATACGTCAAAATCAGTTGGGCAGTGAATACAGTGACCGGAGAAGAGGTCGGCAAGGCCGTTCAGGAAAACACAGTTGTGGCTGGAAGTTTAGATGGTGAGTGGGGCCAAGTTGCAGAGGTTGTCTCCCACGCTGCCGTGCGCGGCATTCAGGATTTATTTGGGGATGCGGACGAGCAATCGCGTGCCCGGGTTCCACTGCCTGATTTTCCAGATGTTGACCTGCCGGCGATCCCTGGTCGGGCACCGCCACCGCCATCTTCATATTAAAACCAAGGATTCATAAATGACCATGAAACCGTTTACAGAATTGCGACGGATTGTTATGGTCCGCCCGCTCCTGACGAGGCCCGGAAAGATCAAATGAAAATTATTGCGTGTAACAGTAACCGCCCCCTCGCTGAGGCGGTCTCAGCATATGTAAATTTGCCACTCACCAAAGCAAGCGTGCGTCGGTTCTCGGATATGGAAATCTTTGTCGAGATCGAAGAGAATATTCGTGGTGAGGATGTGTTTGTCCTGCAATCAACGTCATATCCGGCCAACGATAATTTGATGGAATTATTGGTGTGCATGGATGCACTTCGTCGGGCTTCTGCCCGACGTATCACTGCCGTAGTGCCATATTTTGGATACGCACGTCAGGATCGGAAATCAGGATCTCGGACTCCTATTTCGGCAAAATTGGTTGCAAACCTTATCACCGAAGCTGGTGCAGACCGGGTGCTGACCATGGATTTACATGCAGGGCAAATCCAAGGGTTCTTCGATATCCCAACAGATAACCTATTCGCTGAGCCGGTATTGACCAGACATATCGCCGAGGAGATGAGCGGTGATACTTCGGAATTGGTCATCGTTTCACCTGACGTAGGTGGCGTTGTTCGGGCGCGTGGCTTGGCGAAACGATTGAATGCGGATCTCGCAATTATCGATAAACGACGTGAAAAAGCGGGCGTTTCTGAGGTCATGAACATCATTGGCGATGTTCAAGGCTGCCACTGCATTTTGGTCGATGATATCGTCGATTCAGCTGGGACCTTGTGTAATGCCGCTGTTGCCCTTATGAACACCGGCGCAAAAGCAGTTTCGGCCTATGTGACCCATGGGGTTTTATCTGGCGGGGCTGTTGCGCGCGTATCTTCTTCGCCGCTCGAGAAGCTTGTGATTACAGACAGTATCCAAGCAACAGAAGCGGTAAGAGTTGCACAGAATATTCATCAGTTGACCGTAGCGCCCTTAATTGGCGAAGCGATGCAACGGATTAGCCATGAGAGCTCGGTCTCGTCGTTGTTCGACTGATTTTTAAAGAATTCCATTCGGTAGTCGGATGGATGCTTGTGGACGGACACCCCTGGAGGCCGTTCACCCCATAATGAGCAAGGAGTTTTAAGATGGCTCAAGCATATGAACTTAAAGCGGAGCTCCGCGAACGGGCCGGTAAGGGGGCAGCCCGTGCAGAGCGTCGCGCCGGACGCTTACCCGGTGTTATTTACGGTAACAAAGAAGACCCCATCCTGATTTCCGTGGACCCTGTTGATCTGGCTAAAGAGATCAACGCGCCTGGTTTCTTTACGCACGTATATGAAGTCACTGTTGGAAGTGACAAGTATCGTGTTCTCGCGCGTGATCTTCAGCAGCATCCGATTAACGATCTTCCGATCCATGTCGACTTCATGCGGTTTAGCGCGAAGACGCGTCTTGCGGTTGAAGTCGTTGTTGAGTTCATCAACGAAGACGAATGCCCTGGTTTGGAAGAGGGTGGCGTTCTGAACGTTGTCCGTTATGCAGTCGAATTGCGCTGCCAGCCGGATAACATTCCAGAAACCATCGTTGCAGACCTCACGGGTCTTGAGATTGGTGACACGATCCATATCTCATCCATTCCTTTGCCGGATGGTGTTGAACCGACGGTCACAGATCGTGACTTCACGGTTGCCACGATTGCGGCTCCGACAATCATCACTGATGCTGAGCTCGAAGAAGGTGAAGAGGGTGCCGAGGGCGAAGGTGGCGACGACGAAGAAGCTGCTGACGGCGACGATGATGGCGAAAAAGGAGAGGCGTCCGAGGACTAAGTCCCCGGGCGGTTTGACGCCATGTTTTTGGTCGTCGGGCTCGGGAATCCCGGGCAAGCCTACGAAAAGAATCGTCATAATATTGGCTTCATGGCGGTGGACGAGATTGTCCACCGCCATAGCTTTTCGCCTTGGCGGTCCAAGTTTCAGGGCCAACTTTCTGACGGCGTCATTCAAGGCCAGAAAATTATCGCACTGAAGCCGGAAACGTATATGAACGAGTCCGGTCGTTCGGTGCAGGCGGCGATGGCATTCTACAAAATCAAACCAGAAGACGTGATTGTCTTTCAAGATGAAATTGATCTGGCACCAGGTAAGCTTCGCGTGAAGCGCGGTGGTGGTCATGCCGGTCACAATGGATTGCGTTCAATTCATGCAGCCGTTGGCCCGAACTATGCACGTATTCGAATGGGTGTGGGCCATCCGGGAGACAAAGCCCAGGTCGCAACCCATGTGCTTAAAGATTTTGCAAAAGCGGACGCCGAATGGCTGGAACCCATGCTGGACGGATGCGCCGAGTACTTGGGCGATATCATGGATGGCGATGATTCGTCATTCATGAGCAAAGTCGCACAAAAGATTACACCTAATCGACCAAATGCACCCAGATTGGATAAAGATCCGTCGGGCGCTTAAGTATAATAGTAAGGGACGAAAATGGGATTTAATTGTGGCATTGTCGGATTACCAAACGTTGGTAAATCGACCCTATTTAATGCGTTGACCCAAACGGCCCAGGCCGAAGCTGCGAACTTTCCGTTTTGCACGATTGAGCCCAATACGGGGCGGGTTTCGGTGCCCGATGCACGCTTAGATGCAATCGCAGCGATCACCAAGCCGCAGAAAACCATCCCGACATCATTGGAATTTGTCGATATTGCAGGACTTGTGCGTGGCGCATCCAAGGGAGAAGGCCTCGGCAACCAGTTCCTTGCGAACATTCGCGAAGTTGATGCTATTTGCCATGTGCTGCGGTGTTTCGAAGATGAAAACATCACCCACGTCGAAGGTAAGATTGATCCCATCGCCGATGCTGAAACTGTCGAGACCGAATTGATGCTCGCTGATATGGAGAGTCTTGAAAAACGCGAGACACCTTTGATGAAGCGTATCCGTGGCGGCGATAAAGAAGCCACGAAGGAGCTCGAAATATGCAATCGGGCATTGGCATTGTTACGCGATGGCAAGCCTGCCCGGGTATTGGAACTTGCCCCCGATGAAAAGCGCGCATTTAAAATGCTGCAATTGCTGACGGGCAAACCCGTTCTTTATATCTGCAATGTCGAAGAAGATAACGCGGCGGATGGTAATTCCCAATCAGCGCGTGTGTTTGAAAAGGCCGCTGCAGAAGGTGCCGAGGCTGTTGTGATTTCCGCCAAGATCGAAGAAGAGATTGCGCAATTAGGCTCTGACGAGGAAAAAGTCGAGTTCTTGGAAACGATTGGCTTGGAAGAAACGGGCCTGGCCCGTGTCATTGGGGCGGGTTACCGTTTGCTTGATCTGATTACATTCTTCACACAGGGGCCGAAAGAAGTGCGTGCCTGGACGGTGCGAAATGGTGCATTGGCCCCAGAAGCTGCGGGCGCAATCCATACCGATTTCCAACGTGGCTTTATTCGCGCAGAAACCATTGCCTATGATGATTTTATATCGCTTGGGGGTGAAGCTGCCGCCAAAGAAGCAGGCAAAGTACGTCAAGAAGGCAAAGAGTATCTGACCAAAGACGGCGATCTGATGCTGTTTAAGTTTAACGTCTAAAACTGTACCTTTGCCGCTTCTCTCTTAACGGAGAAACACATGTATTGGCTATTCATGGTCGGCGCGATTTTATTTGAGGTCGTTGGCACTGTCTCATTGAAGCTATCCGAAGGCTTCACGCAATATCTATACGTCGGCATTACCGTCGTTGGTTATGTCAACAGCTTTGCTTTGTTGGGCATGGCCTTAAAGGGATTGCCAGTATCCGTTGTCTACGCGATATGGTCGGGGGCAGGGACCGCATTGGTCGCGATGATTGGTATCGTAATTCTTGGCGAAGAAGCCAACGTGATGAAGGTCGCGAGTATTGGCCTAGTGATCATTGGCGTAATCGGCATCAGCTTGGCCGACAAAGCGTCGTAAAACGCTAAATCAAATATGCGGTGTATGCGTGGGCGCGTGGCCTTTGCGGGTGATGATGTAAATCGCTGCTGGCAACATGATGGCGGCCATGGCAATCGTCAGACGCCAGCCTTCAGCCACCCAAATGGAAACGTATGCAAAGCTTAGAGACATCATAAAGACGGCTAAAATTTTAGCTTTTGTTGATATCACTCGGTATTGATACCAATTCCGTAACGGTGGGCCAAAAGTTGGATGCGTCCAAAGCCAAAGTTGGAATTTTCGCGAACTTCTTGAAAAGGCCCACAGCGCAACGATGAAGAAAACCGTGGTCGGCAAAACGGGTAAAAATACACCGACAATGCCCAGGCCAGCCATCAGCAAGCCCAACCCCATCCACATCCAGCGCAAAAGCCCTGAATCAACCATCAATGGCGGCGGAAGTTCTGCTGTTTTATCGTTCTCGGCTTTGATCGATTCCATAGGATGAAGCATACTCGTGAAAACAGTCCAACGCGAGTACGGGAAAGCCCTCATTCCAAATGACCATACCTGAACAACTACCCTTTGGCGCGAGCATTGGCGATGACGGCGTTTGGCGTCAACTGCTGACGCGTGTGCCTGATGTTGCTGACCGCCCGACCTTGTTCCTGGATCGGGATGGCGTCATCGTCGAAGAAGTTCATTATCTGCACAAAGTTGCCGATATGCGCGTCATGCCGGGTGCTGCGCGTGTGATCGCCAACGCGAACAATCGCGGCGTGCCCGTTGTGGTCGTGACCAACCAAGCAGGCATTGGGCGGGGCACATATGGCTGGGCAGAATTCATCGATGTGCAAGAAGCGATGTTGGATGAATTGGCGGATGCCGGGGCGTTTGTGAATGCCGTTTTTGCCTGCCCGCATCACAATGACGGTGTCGCGCCTTATAACATCAAGGATCATCCCGCCCGCAAACCCAATCCCGGGATGTTGTTGGCGGCTGCCGAGACGATGCCGATTGATCTGTCGGCGTCTTGGATCGTGGGAGATCGCGCTGGTGACATGGGGGCGGCAAAGAACGCCGGATGTGCTGGTGGCGTGCATGTGAAATGCGGTCACGGTGGTGCCGCGGGTGAACGTGATGCCGCGCGGGTACTTCGAACCGTAGCGTTTGATGTGAAGACGGCTGAGACAATTGATGATGCGGAAGCGGCTATTCCGCTTCTAAACGATATGACCGAGGATACTTAAACATGACCGAGACCTGTGATCTGATCATTGAATGCGCGACGATAATTGATGGCACAGGCGCGCCTGGTGTCGATGGTGGTATTGCGATTTCGGCTGACCGTATAATCGCGGTTGGAGATGTTTCTGGATTAAAAGCAGATCAAAAAATCAACGCGACTGGGATGGTTGTATCCCCTGGATTTATCGACTGCCACACGCATGATGACCGTGCGCTACTCGACGACCCAGCGATGACGTTTAAGGTCAGCCAGGGTGTAACCACCGTAATTGGGGGCAATTGTGGTGTCAGCTTGGCCCCCTTTATCCCCGAGGATGATTGGGAAATGCCGGTCCCGATGTCTTTGTTGGGGCGCAAAGATCAGTACCGATTTGAAACATTGGCCGATTATGTGCGCGAATTCCAGGGTGCACCGCCTGCGGTCAATGCCGCGATGTTATGTGGCCACAATACGCTCCGCGCCGAGGCGATGAAGGGCGATGTGACACGCCCGGCGGACGATCTGGAATTATCGCGCATGAAGGATCGCCTGAAAGCTGCCATGCAGGCAGGGGCCGTTGGTGTGAGTTCGGGATTGATGTATCCAGCTGGTATGGCAGCACCCACGTCAGAGGTTTCGGCCCTTGCCGCAGAAGTCTCAAAATTTGGCGGACTGTATGCCACGCACTTGCGAGATGAAGCCGAAGGGCTGGTGACGTCCATTGAAGAAGCCGCTGAGATTGGTCGTGCTGGTGGTGTACCGGTGGTCTTGTCACACCACAAGGTTACGGGGAAGAAGAATTGGGGCGGCACAAAGATGTCGCTTCGGCGTATTGAGCAACTCGCCGAGGGTCAAACAATCCATTTCGATGTTTATCCGTACGTTGCGAGTGCCACAGCATTGATGACGGGCCGATTGGACCAGGCTGAAAAAGTTTTGATTGTCGCGTCTGACCCCCATCCTAAAACTGCGGGATGGTATCTGCATGACATCGCCGAGGAGTGGGGTTTGAGCGAAATCGAAGCGGCAGAAGAGTTGCTGCCCGCGCAAGCGATCTACTTCGCGATGGACGAAGCCGACGTGCGCCGCGCGTTGTCGCATCCTCGTGCGATGGTGGGATCGGACGGTATCCCCGGCACGGATGCGCCGCATCCTCGATTATACGGATCGTTCCCGCGTGTGCTGGGCTATTACAGTCGCCAAGAAGGACTGTTCGGACTGGAAACAGCGGTCCACAAAATGACAGGCCACACGGCATCTGTATTTGGGTTCCGGGACCGGGGCATCCTTCGGGCAGGAGCCATCGCCGATATCACCGTGTTTGATCCTGAAGTTGTCTTGGACCGGGCGACGTTCGAGAAACCAACCACGCTGTCAGATGGCATCGTGCATGTCATCGTCAGCGGTGACGTGATTTGGGAAAACGGTCGTCAGACAGCCGCACGCCCCGGAAAATTTGTCCGGCGTGACGTGTCCTAAGTATTTGTTATTTAAGGGTTTCCATCAGACCCATCATGAGTTTGCAACGTTCAACCAAGCTTGAATAATAGATGAACTCGTCATTGGAATGCGCCCCGTGACCATCTGCGCCGAGGCCATCCAATGTGGGGATGCCCAATGCGCCAGTGAAGTTGCCGTCTGATCCGCCGCCGGTTTTTAAATCCTGCAGATCAAACCCGATTTCTTTTGCAAGGCCCTTGGCGTGATCGAAGAGCTTGGCGATCTCTTCGAACTTTTCATAAGGCGGACGATCGACGCCCCCTTCGACGATGATTTCACACCCATCGTCTTCGGGCTCTAAACCTTCGATGAACGCCATGACTTTGTGTGCGGCATCCATATCCGGAATACGGCAGTCGACGACGATATCACATTCCTCAGGGACCACGTTGGCAAGCGTGCCACCGTTGATCACGCCAACTGAACACGTCTGACTTTGTTCGTAATCGGTCAGCCCTTCGAGTTTCAAGATGATCTTGGCCATTTCTTTGATTGCCGAATGGCCATCCATGTGACGCGACCCGGCGTGTGATGGCACACCCTTCACTTTGATGCGGTATTGCAGTCGACCGTTCCGCGCGGTCACGATCTTGCCGCCCTCGCGTGCGGGTTCTGTCACCAATACGTATTTATTCTTTTTGGCCTGTTCGCGGATTAAATCTTGGGATGTGGGCGAGCCGATTTCTTCTTCTGGGATATACATGAACGTCACGGGTAGCGGGGTTTCCTTGCCTTGGCGGATCAGGTGGCGCATGGCGTGGATCGCGATATAAGCGCCCGCTTTCATATCGTAGATACCGGGACCATAAACTTTGTCACCCTCGCGGCGAATTTTGTTTTTGGTTTCTTTGATGCCGATGGGGTGCACGGTATCGATGTGCGATATCACCAAGATACCTGGACCGTCGCCACCCCATGGTGTGCGTGTCATTAGGATATCGCCAAACCCATCACGACCGGGCACGCGATTAATATTAAGGCCGATGGTCTCGGCTTCTTTTTGAACCTGATCGGCCATGCGATTGACCGCTTCGCCATCATGGCTCGGGCTTTCGATCTCGACCCAGCCGAGTACGCCTGCCAGAATTTCTTCTGCGTCTAATTGTGCGGTATTCGGTTTAATGTCGGCCATGATCTACTCCTAGAAAAGATTGTCTCACAAACATTGTTTATACGTTAGCCACCTTGTGCGGACGGTCAAGACGACGACAATGAAATGAACGGCGGAGAGCATTTATGAGCGAAAATGATACAGATGATTTAATCTTCAGGCAGGCCCGCGCGGATGATGTGGCAGCCATCGTCGAGATGTTGGCAGATGATCAGTTGGGGGCCTCACGGGAACGCCCGGGCGACCCGGTCTACGATACGGTCTTTGCCGAAATGGATAACGATCCCAATAACGAACTGTGGGTGATCGAAGGAACGGACGGTCGTGTCCTCGGTTGTTTGCAACTCACGATCATCCCAGGTCTAAGCCGTTTGGGGGCACGTCGTGCGATGATCGAAAGTGTCCGTGTGCACGATGATTTGCGCGGGCAGGGGGTTGGCCGTTGGTTGTTTGAAAAAGCGATTGCGCGATCCCGCGAACGCGATGCGCAATTGGTACAACTGACATCAGATAAAGCCCGCCCCGATGCCATCCGTTTTTATGAAAGCCTCGGCTTCGTTGCGAGCCATGAGGGCATGAAGCTGAAACTGGATTAGAGTTTTTTTCTAAGCATCCGCGATTGCGTGATCTCGGCATAGCCCTCGCGGGTATAGAAAGAAACCGCGTCAGCGCGATGGATTTGGGTGTGGAGCGCAATGCTTTTAAGGCCTCGATTTTTCGCCCAGTCCTCTGCTGCTTGATTGAGAGCGGCGCCGACGCCTGAGCGCCGGGCATCTTTGCTGACCACGAGGGACTGGATGTACGCCTCGACCGGTTTTTCGAGTGCGGCCCTGACGTACACATGTATCAGGCCTAGCGCGTTTCCCGTATCATCTTTGGCCATGAGCACCGCGTGATCGTCGCGTGTCATCACGCTTTCGAACCGTTGGGTGAGTTCTTCCATGGGGATGTCGTAGCTGAGCTCGGCCAAAAGTGACTGGGCGCCTGCAAGATCAGCTGCCGTCATATTAGTAATTGATATACTGCTCATCATTACAAACGACGTCATTCCCGCGTAGGCGGGAATCCATGTTGAGATACTTGATGGACCCCCGCCTTCGCGAGGGTGACGAGAAAAATTTGTCTGGAAGTTATCAAACAGCCAGCGCCATGCCGTCACGCCCGGGATCAGCCCCGCCGTCGAGGCCATTTTCCGTCATGCGAATGGCATGCACACCTGCGAAATGGAACCCAAGCGGATAGCGCCGGAAGGTATAACCGTCGGCCTCCAACTCTGCCTGAACAAAGCGCGGGATGCGATTGACGATCTCAATGATGTCGGACGTTGCCGAAATCCGAGGTGCCGAAACTGCCTGTTGCGCATCCATGCCAAAATCGAGCGCGTTTAAGATGCCCTGCACAACGCCCATGGCGATATACGTGCCGCCAGGTGCGCCAATGATCAGATATGGCTTGTCGTCCTTGAAGATCATGCTGGGTGCCATCGACGTGAAGCGAGATTTACCCGGTGCGAGTGACCCTGTCATGCCGGGACGTGGGTCAAACACACCCATGCAGCCGTTGTAAACAAAGCCCAAACCCTCGGTCGTGACACCGGATGGCATCCCCAATGAATGGGTCATGGACACACAGTTGCCTGCATTATCAACGGCACAGATATGGGTGGTTTCTTTTTGTTCTTCGCCCTGTTGCAGGCGCGGGACGTGCGTTTTAACACCCGATTTGATCTTGTCAGCTTGTTCTTTGGCGTAGTCCTTGGACAGCAGACGATCCAGTGGGATATCGACAAAGCGTGGATCGCCGACATGGTTGTCCTTGTCGACGGTCGCGATTTTCATCGCTTCGGCGACGGTGCGGATATAATCAGGGCTGTTATGACCCATCGCGGCCAGATCAAAATTCTCGAGGATATTCAGCATCTCAAGCACCATTACGCCACCACCGGGTGGCGGGGATGATGCGACTTTATATCCACGGTAATCGGTCCAAAGTAATTCAGCGTCTTCCGGGCCAGCGTTTTTAAGATCGGTCGCGGAAATCAATCCGCCGTTAGCTTCCATGTCGGCAACGATCTTGCTGGCGATTTCGCCTTCATAGAAATCATCGGCCCCGGCTTGGGCAATGCGCTTATACGTCGCGGCCATGTCTGGGTTTTTGATAACTTCACCCAACCCCTTCATCGAGCCATCTTCGTTGAGGTAAATCTTGGCTGTGGCAGGAGAGGCGCGCAGGTATTCGATGTGATCGACACGCCCGCCCGGTTCGTGTTGGAGCCAGAAATTACGCACATGTGGGCGCACCATCCAGCCACCCTCGGCGTATTCAATCGCGGGCTGGATCACTTCTGCCAGCGATTTGGTGCCCCATTTTGATAGGGCCGTGGAATAGGCGCGCAGGCTTTCGGGCGTGGCAATGGATTGGTAACCGACTTCGTTGACGCGACCTTTTAGGATAAATCCAAAGCCGTCCTCGCATTCGTGCAGCAGTTTATCTTCCCACATGTCGGGTGTGACAGCGCCCGGTGCGCGGGCGTGGAAATCAAGGCACTGGTGTGTGCCTGATTCTGGCAAGTAAACATGCATCGATCCAAATCCGGCGATCCCCGACATGAACGGATCAACCGCCGTTTGGGTGAGGGCCGTGGCAATGGCGGCATCAACCGCATTGCCACCAGATTTCAAAATCATCGCCCCTGCTTCAACCGCTTCGGGTTGGGGAGCGCAAACCATTCCGTTGGACATTTTTTTGTGCCTTATTCTGCGTAACCGGGGTTCACTTTATCGATGAGACGAAGAAGGGCTTCCCATTGAATATCGCCGCTTTTGCCTGATGTGTAAGAGCCATCGAATTGCTGTGCGGTGTGTTCGCATACTTCGGGTGAAAGTTCATTCAGTTCTACGCCACCCGCCAGGGCTTTGAGTTGAAGTTCACATGAATCATTCAGGCGGCGATGCAGAATAAACGCGTGTGCGATGGATGTGCCGACTGTTAGCAGTCCGTGGTTACGGAGGATCATCGCATTTAAGTTACCCAGATCAGCGGCCAGACGATCACGTTCATCCAGATCATCCGCGATCCCTTCGAAATCGTGATAGGCGAGGCGATTGTAAAAACACAGCGACTTTTGATTGAGCATCAGCAGTCCGTGTTTTTGTGCGGAAACGGCCATGCCTTCCATGGTGTGGGTATGCATGACGCAAACTGCATCTTCGCGGTTCATGTGAATAGCAGAGTGAATGGTGAAGCCCGCTTCGATGTAACCGAACGGGCTTTCCATGATCTTATTACCCTCACAATCGATCTTAATCAGCGATGATGCGGTGATTTCGTCAAACCGGAGACCCAAGGGATTAATCAGGAAATGATGGTCGCTTTCTGGAATGCGGGCAGAGTTATGTGTGAACAACAAATCATCCCAACCGAAGTGTGCGACCAAGCGATAGCATGCGGCCAAATCAACGCGCATTTGCCATTCGACCTCTGATACGCGGTCGCGAACTGACGGTAATTCCATTGCGAGTACGTTGCTCATTTCATTTCCTCCCATGACAACTAATATATAAGTTCTACGATAAGATCAGAAACCGCAAGTCTGAGTAATGAGAGGAATTCTAAATGTCGGACACCCAAAGCCAATCTGGATGGAATGTTGAGCCGCGCGATTACGTCAGAGGACGCAAGCGCCCGTATGAAGGAGAGCGACTTATTTCTCAGTATGTCGCGGTTCGCGATGGCACCAAATTGGCTGTAGATATACATCTGCCGGGTGACGTTGATGAGGATAAGGCATACCCGACAATCTGTGTTTTCACGCCATACTATCGGCGGTTTGCCCTCAGCGAAGGGGCACGTAACAGCATTGATGCAGCACCGACGGTCGCGTTTTATCGCGATAGTTTTGTGAAGTGGGGCTACGCGTTGGTCTGCGTCGACGTCCGCGGTTCAGGTGCAAGCTTTGGGTGCCGTGATGGATTCCGCTCTCCTGCGGAGCGTTTGGATCATCACGATATCGCCGACTGGATATCCAAGCAGCCTTGGTGTGATGGCAATATCGGTGCCACAGGTATTTCCTATCCAGGGGCGGCGTCTGACTTCTTGGCAACGACCAATCATCCGGCGGTGAAGGCCGTCGCGCCCTTGTTCGCCGTTTGGGATACGTGGTCGAACCATTTGTATCCGGGGGGCGTTTTGCTGACATGTGTTTCACGAAATTATGGGCAGTTATCCGATGCCCTTGATTACGATGACCGGGCATTAATCCCAGACTATGCATATTTCAAAGATGATGATTTGGCGGGGCCCGCACCTGTAGATGATGATGTTGATGGTGAGATGCTCAAAGCTGCGATCTATGATCATTCGGCCAATTTCAACATGCAGGATTTCGCCCAACAGATGCGGTTCCGCGATGCGCCGCTGACCGATAATCCTGATTATACCAGCGCCAAAATCAGCCCGTACAACTATGCAAATCGCGAGACGGATAAAAACGTCGCCTATTATTCGGTCTCTGGATGGATGGATGGTGGCGGGTATTCTGTCGGCACAATCCAGCGCCATACGTGGCTGCAAAATCCGGATAACCGATTAATGCTGGGGCCGTGGGATCACGGTGCTCGTGGACATTGTAGCCCGTGGCAGCCGGAAAACACACGCGCCCAGCAACCGTTTGTTGCCGCAGAGGTGCTGCGGTTCTTTGATAAACACCTTAAAGGCGTCGACAGCGGTATCGATGGCGAGGCCAAGGTCCATTATTACACCATGGGCGCCGAAGAATGGCGTTCGGCCCCCGCATGGCCGCCAAAGGCGACGGAAACTGATTTGTACTTTGCACCGGATGGGGAACTGTCGACGGGTGCTGGTGGTTCGGCTGGTGAGGACACGTACCAAGCGGACTACGCGTGTCGCACGGGAATACATACCCGCTATGACCGACTGTATATAGCCAACGTCGAAAAATACTATGACGACTGGCACGGCCGTGACGATAAGATGCTGAATTTCACGTCGGCCCCGTTTGACGTCGACACCGAGGTCACGGGGCATCCTGTGATCGATCTGCATTTTAAATGTTCTGAGCGCGATTGTGCGTTTTTCGTTTATGTCTCGGACATCACCCCGGATGGGAAATCAGTATACGTCACCGAAGGCGTATTCCGGGCACTGCACCGTAAAGAAGGCAAGAACCCGACGAATATCCCCGAAATTGGCCCCGTGCATTCTTTTTCCACCAAAGATGCAGAGCATTTGTTGCCGGGCGAAGCGGCGTCAGTGTCGTTTGATCTGTTGCCGACGTCATATCTATTTCGGGCGGGTCATGCGCTGCGGATTTCCATCGCGGCCTGCGATAGCGATCACTTCACGCGTATTCCCGATGGCCGTCCGCCATTGATGACATTCCTGCGAGGGGGTGAAATGGCGTCAAAGATTACACTGCCAGTGATCTAAACCCATTGAAATGTAACAATCTCTAACGACATAGAGTGTTGGAAGGGTTTCTATGGCGAACGAGAATTTACCTGATATCGATCCGGCACTGCAGCCTGTGTCAGAGGATTTGTGCGCCGAGTTCAAAGAGGCGTTTCGTGCTGTCCATTTGATCCGGACACGCGCGCAGAGTGATGGCTTTACCGTGCAATCGCTTGGTGAAGAGCGCACGGGACACGCCGTGTTGATCGATGACAGCGGTATTTTCGTCACCATCGGTTATTTGATTGTCGAAGCCGAGCAGGTTTGGCTTGTTGACGACACAGGTGCCGCAACCGAAGCACATGTGTTGGGCTCGGACACGGAAACCGGTCTTGGATTGGTCCAAATGTTGGGAAAACCCAAAATGCCGGCGATGCCTATTGGATCATCTGCCGATTTGAAAATGGGTGATCGCGCCGTTTTTGCCGGGCACGGTGGTTGTGATCAATCGGTCCAGGTTGAAGTCGTCGGAAAGCGTGAATTTGCGGGCTATTGGGAATACTTGCTTGATGATGCGATCTTTACATCGCCATCGCATCCGTTTTGGGGTGGTGGTGCACTCATCGGCCTTGATGGTACGTTGCGTGGGATCGGGTCGTTGTTTGTCCAAGAAAGCGAACCCGTTACAGAAGAAATGCCGCCGCGCGAAGGCAATATGATCGTCCCCATCGATTTGCTGGCTGATGTGAAAGGCGATTTGCTGCTGCATGGCAGTAGGCAATCCGCACCGCGCCCTTGGCTTGGCATGTTCTCGGCCGAAGCATCAGGCAAAGTTGTCGTAGCAGGATTGTGGGATGGCGGTCCTGCGGACAAAGCCGGATTGGAAGCAGGGGATCTGTTGTTGGAAATTGACGGAAAACCAATCAGCGACATGGCGTCCATGTACAAAATGATTTGGTCGAATGGGCAGGCGGGTGATTCTGTGCCGCTTACGGTATATCGCGAAAAGCGCATCCTTGAGATCGAGATCACAAGCGCCAATCGATGCGATTTCTATAAGAAGCCCGGCCTGCATTGAGCGGTTCGTTGCTGGACATCGAACGTTTTGATGTGCCTGGTGCGGACATCGCACTCCACCATCATGCGATTAAGGATGCGGACCGGTTGTTCGATGAACTGCTTGCGGAGACCCCGTGGCAACAACAGGAAATCATCGTCTTTAATCGCAAGATGCCGATGCCGCGCCTGACCTGTTGGATGGGCGAAGCAGCCTATACCTATTCAAATTTGCGAAACGAACCCGGGCCGTGGACAGCGCCTGTCATTGAGATTCGAGACCAGATGACGGCACTGACGGGCCAAGAATTTAACGGTGTTCTCCTCAATCTCTATCGTGACGGGCAGGACAGCATGGGCTGGCATGCAGATGACGAGGCATCATTGGGGCGTGAGCCGCTCATCCCATCGGTCAATCTGGGTGCCACCCGCCGCATGCGATTTAAGCCGAGAAAGAATGGCCCCGGGGCCGCATTTGGTTTCGATCTTCCGCACAGCAGCGTTTTAATGATGAGCGGACAGACGCAGGAAAACTGGCTGCATACCATCACGAAAACGGCGAAACCTGTGGGGCCAAGAATTAACCTGACATTCCGCACAGTCAGCGCCTAGACGCCAAGATTAATCTTCAAGCAGGTCACCTGCGATTTCATCGGCATATGGTTTTAGTCTCGGCACCAAGGCGATGGCGCCTTCGATACTCAGCCGTGCAGCGGGGGCATGAATCGCCAAGCCAGAAATCGTATTGCCGTTTTCGGCATGCACTGGAACGGCCACACTGATGATGCCTTCGTGGTATTCTTCGTTGTTAATTGCAAAGCCTTGTTTGCGGATACGATCACATTCTTCGTTTAAAATTTCACGATCCGTAATCGTATTGTCGGTATGTCGGTCTAGCTTCAATCGCTTCAGGACACGCTTGCGGGTGCGGCCAGGAAGATGCGCCAGAAGAAGTTTTCCAAGACCCGTGCAATGAAGTGGCACGCGACTACCGGGTTGCAGTTCGGCGCGTAGGGGGAAATTGCTCTCGACCCGGTCCAAATACAGGATCGCATCACCATCCATGATGCCAACGTTGCACGTTTCGCCGATGTCGTTGACCAGTCGTCCCAATGTTGCGTGACGGGGGGCATCGCGCATTTTCCAGCCCAGCACTTGCTTTGAAACATTAAACAACCGTCCGCCGATGGTGTAGCGTTCTCGCCCTGGTTCGCGGTACAGGAATCCGTAATCTTCGAGTTGGCGCGCGGTGCGATGGATCGTTTGCTTTGGGCGGTCAAGCGCTTCTGATAATTCTGATAGAGTGAGCGGGCGATTGGCGGCCAAGATCGCCTCAACCAATGCAAACGCCTTAACAACCACGGGTTCGGGAGTATCAGTCATCATATCTCCAAATTCTAGTATAAATCATACCAGAAAATGAGATTTTAGGCACTCTTTTTCACTGCTCAAACACCCAAATGTCGTTGCGCAATGGATGGGTCTTGGTCGAAGTCGCTGAAAAGGCCAGTGAATGCGGGGCTGCCCGTGTCTATCAAGATGACCCGGTTTGCCACACGCCGGGCAAGGCGTTGGTTCTGTTCAGAAATGACCATCGAAACACCTTGTTCTTGCAAAGCGCTTAACGCATCACCCAGTCGATTGACGACGACGGGGGCCAACCCTTCGGATGGTTCGTCCAGTAATAACAAAGACGGATTGCCCATCATGGCGCGCGCAATCGATAGCATTTGCTGCTCGCCCCCAGAAAGTGTGCCTGCCATTGAATTTTCCCTGCGGGCAATTTCGGGGAACAGTTCCAGCAATTTGGTGGCCGTCCAAGTCGTTTGACCTTTGGGGCTCGGTTTGCGGGCGGCTTCTAAATTCTCGCTCACGGTCAGTCCTGAAAACACCCGGCGATCTTCGGGGACATAACCGATGCCCAGCTGTGCAATGTGATCGGGCGTTTGACGCGTAATATCAGCACCCTCAAATACGACTGTGCCCAGTATGGACGAGAGAAGCCCCATGATAGTTTTTAGTGTCGTTGTCTTGCCCGCACCATTTCGGCCCAGCATGGCCAGTGCTTCGCCGTGTTCAACACGAAATGACATATCGGAAATCGCACGCGCCCCACCATAACTCGTGGCGATGTCTTTGAGTTCAAGCATGGGACATATCCTCGTCCCCAAGATACACCGACTGCACCAATGGATTTTGGCGGATGTCTTCGGGCGTGCCGTCTGCGATCAGGCGGCCCTGATCCATTACCAGAATGCGTGATGCATATCCGAAAACTGCGTCCATATCATGCTCTGTAAACAGCACGGTCATTTGGCGCTCTTTAGCAATTTGAACAACGCGTTCGATGATTTCTGTGCGCGCAGATGCGGCCATCCCAGCGGTTGGTTCGTCCAACAGTAAAAACCTGGGGCGCGCCGCAAGCGCCATCGCCAGTTCAACGCATTTGACGTCGCCATATGATAATTCAGGAATCCGGCGATCAGCTTGATCAGTCAGCCCCACAATCGAAAGCAAGGAATAGATATCGCTGGTGGGCTTGTTTGCAGCGTGCAGCGCGGTTCGGACGTTTTCTGAAACCGTCATCGACGCAAAGGTTGCTGCGATTTGGAATGTTCGCCCAATGCCCGCGCGTATCCGTTTGTGTTGAGGCAGCTTCGTGATGTCAACGCCGTCAAATATCACGCTACCGTTGTTGGCGGTGATACCGCCGCCCAGTAGATTAAAAAATGTCGATTTCCCAGCACCATTCGGACCGATCAGTGCGGTGATAGTTTCCGCTTCAAGATCAAAGCTCACATCATCGACGGCATTCAAACCGCCAAAGGTCTTGGTCAGATGTGTGACACGAAGGATCGGGTTCATTTGGACGCCCCCGATATTCGGTGGCTCAGATTTGATAGTGCGCCGCCAATGCCACCGGGTGCCAAGATGGCGATCCCGATAATGGCAAAACCCAGTAACGCCCGCCAATACGGAAGGCGGCTGAGCGTATCTTCAAGAACCGTAAAGACAACGGCCCCAATGATGGGTCCCGTCGTGGCATGCAATCCCCCCATTAGCACCATGAGTAACGCATCAACGGATTGTGGGATGGCGGCAATGTCGGGAAACACACTGCCCTTGGAAAACACATACAAGCCGCCTGCCAATCCAGCCACCGCACCAGATACCATCACGGCGATCCAGCGCTGGGTGGTGACGTCGATGCCGATGGCAGCAGCGCGGGGCGCATTATCACGTGCGGCCCGCACAGCATAGCCAAACTTGCCATCTGACAAAAACTTAAGACCGATGAATGCGACGACAGCTAATGACAGCGTGAGATAATAAAACGCCGTCGATCCGGAAGCCCATGCGGCGGGCCAAATACCCAAAATCCCGTCGTCGCCACCCGTCACGGACTGCCATTGAACGCTTGCAGACCAGATCAGTTGTGCACCTGCAAGCGTCAACATCGCCAGATACACACCGCTTAACCTGACGGCGAACCAGCCGATGATCGCAGCACCGATCAGACCTGCAAGAGGGGCGATCAGAAGGGCGATTTCCATACCTGCGCCGAATTTGGACACGGCCATTGCCGATGCGTAGGCGCCGAGCGCCAAAAATGCTGCGTGTCCGAACGAGATCAATCCGCCTGTGCCCATCATGAAGTGCAGGCCGGCTGCAAAAATGGCGAACACCATAATATCGGTCACGAGCACCACACCAAAGTCACCAAGTAAAAATGGAATCGTCAGGGCGAATATGAACAAACCGCCGCCCGCTAACGGCCCTAGTTTGCCAAGAGTTGCAGGCGGTTGAATTTCAATGCTGTCGCTGTGGCTTCGGGATGTGCGCCCAAAAAATCCTTGGGGGCGCAAGATCAATACAATCGCCATCACGGCAAACGCGGCGAACAGTGTGATTTCGGGGAACACCAAAATCCCAAAGGCATTCACTTGTGCGATCAGCACGGCTGCCAGGAACGCGCCGAATACGCTGCCCAGTCCACCGATGACGACAACAACAAACGCGCCTGCAATGACGTTTAAATCCATCAATAGGCTGACCGGTTGACGGGGAACTTCTAGTGCGCCACCCAACCCTGCAAGGGCGGCCCCCAAAAAGAATGTGATTTGAAATAAGCGTCCTGGACGTACGCCCAATGCCTGCAGCATCTCGCGGTCTTCGGTTGCGGCACGCACCAATATACCAAACCGGGTTTTGGCAAATATCCACCAAATGACGATGAGTACGATGACGCCAACCGCGATCAGAAACAGATCGTACATGGGCACG
>DGNZ01000337.1 GCA_002389175.1 Rhodospirillaceae bacterium UBA4479
GAACCAAAGCTGCGGAGATTTACCCTAAGGCGGGTAACCGATCCGCCGTTCAACTGCTGCTTGGTCATACGAAAGTCGATAGCACTGTGCGTTACTTGGGTGTCGAATTGGAAGATGCTCTTAGCATAGCTGAGCGCATCGATATCTAAAAGACGTTGGCGGACGGTCCCGCCGTTCGCCAATATTGAGCAGACCTGTGACTAAACTGCATCGAAAACGAAAAGCGAGTCCTTTTTGACCGATTTGCGCAACGCACCAAGGACCACTCTGCGTACTTTAAAGCCCAAAACTACTGGCCCATTTGCGGATAATTGATATCGGCGACCGAGTCGGGATGAAGTGTTGCAAAGCGTCGCCGCTTCAATCTTATTGTATCAAAACGCTGCTTTGTGCAAACCGCCGTCTAGAAGGATGTTTTGCCCTGTCAAATACCCCGCCTGCGCGGAGCATAAAAACGCACAAGTCTGGGCAAACTCTTCGGGTGTGCCGAACCGTTGTGCCGGCACTTGGCTGCGCCATTGATCGGCGGCTTGTTCCGCGTCCATGCCAGTCGTCTGGGCCGTCGCAGCGAAACCCTGCATCAAGCGTTCCGTTGCAAAATATCCCGGCAACAACTGATTGATCGTGACGTTATGTTGGGCGACGGTGCGTGCAACGCCAGCGGCAAAACCTGTCAGTCCTGCGCGCGCGCCGCTGGAAACATCAAGGCCAGCGACAGGCATCTTCACGCTAACGGAAGTGATATTGACGATGCGCCCGAAACGGCGTGCGACCATGCCCTCCAAGACGGCTTGAATAAGGGCAATTGGTGTAATCATATTCATCTCAACGCCCTGCCGGACATCATCCATTGCAAGTGCACCGAATGGTTTGAATGGCGGGCCGCCATTGTTGTTCACCAAAATGTCAGGATCAGGAAAGGCATCTAGCAGGGTTGCGCGCCCCGCTTCGGTCGACAGATCGGCGACAACCGGTGTGATCTTGCCCACCGCATTTTGACGCATCTCGTCTGCGACACGTGCAAGTTTGTCAGAGTCGCGACCGTTGATGATAACCGACGCACCCTCTGCGCTAAGTTGCGCGGCGCAAGCGCGGCCCAATCCTTGGCTAGATCCGCAAACAATCGCTGTTTTACCTGTAAGTCCTAAGTCCATCTACGGCCCCTTATCAATAGAAACGCACCGCCCTTAGAGGGACGGTGCGCATATTCGTTTGAATGGCTATGGCTTAGGGTGCAACCCAAGCGCCGTCCTTCAACTGCATAACGATACCGCCCATTGATGGAATGCGATTTTCGTCAAAGCTTAGCAGGCCTTGCCCCATAACAACCGGGAGATCGGATGTTGCGGCCATTGCTTCACGCAGTGTTTCGCGATTCACATCGTCACCTGCGTTACGGATCGCGTTGGCCACAGTGTACATCATTGTATAACCAGTTGCGGCCCACAGGTCGGGTGCGTTGCCGAATTCGGCCTCATAGGAATCTGAGAAAGCCTGTGCACTTTCAGACGCCGACGACACAAAGCTGGCCGGGAACAACATGCCGTCAACAGCAGAGCCGCCGGCGTCAATCAGTTTTTGCGAACCAGCACCGGAATCACCAGCAAGGATCGTATCGCCTTCAAGGCCTGCCTGACGCGCCTGGATGATGATGTTCGCGGCCTGCTCTGGAGGAGCTGTCACAAACAGGCAATCCGGCTCGGTTGAGACAATCTTGGTGGACAGCGCGGTAAAGTCGGTATCGGCGGCAAGGATGCTTTCGTCGCCAACAACTTCGACACCAGCGTCGGTCAGGATGTCACGAATGACATCGCGTTGGCGGATGTAGCCTTCGTTGTCGCGGATCGAAACGAGGAAACAGTTATCCGGGCTCAGGCCAACGATATGTTCGCCAACCGGTGCCATATAAGCGTCTGCGGTCTCGGTCGACTTAAAGATATAGGGACCCGCTTCCAGCACAGCGGGTGACGTGGCTGTGGTAAACATCGGAATTTTCAGATCAACAGCGACCGGGCCAGTGGCCATCGCTTCGGAGGTCGCGATCGGGCCAATGATGATGTCTGCATTTTCTGATTGGGCCATGCGCGTAATCAACGAGATCGCTTCTTGTTTGTCGGAACGGTTGTCCTGATAGATGATCTCGACATTATGCCCACCCCAGTTCTCGGCAGCAGTAATTTCATCAGCGGCAAGTTTCATGCCGTTGACCAGTGGTTCGCCGACAAACGCGTATGTTGATGTCGTGGACACCACAACGCCAACTTTGACATCATCCGCCATGACAGGTGCCGCCAATGCAATGGCAGATGCTGTCGCGAGATATTTACAGTATTTCATTTTCATTCCTCCCAAAGGTTCATTCAGTCTTGTCCAAGGTAAAGCGCTGTCACCTCGGGGTCTTCTGCCAAGTCTTTGCTGGCTCCGCTCTTCTTGATGCGCCCTTGCTCGATCACGAAGGCGCGGTTTGATGCTGTCAGCGCAAGATGCGCGTTTTGTTCGATCAATAAGATGGTCAGCCCGCCGGCATTGAGCTGCGCAAGTGCTTCAAACACCTGCGAAATAATCACAGGGGCAAGGCCTAGGCTGGGTTCGTCCAGCAGCAAAAGCTCTGGCCCGCCCATCAACGCCCGCCCGATTACAAGCATCTGTTGTTGGCCTCCAGACAGTGAACCGGCGCGCTGATCCTCGCGCTCCTGCAGGATCGGAAAGACCTTATAGACGTCGTCAAGCCGGTAGGTCGGCTTGCGGCCATGCAAGGCGGTTTCGCCGACTTGCAGGTTTTCCAGAACAGTCATTTCTGCAAACACCTTGCGCCCCTCAGGGACTTGTAGGATGCCTTCCTTGGTCACAGCCCATGGCTTTGCAGATGTGATGGCTTTGCCGTCAAATGTGACGCTGCCTGACTGCGGGCGCACTACGCCCGAGATTGTGTTCAGCAGGCTGGACTTCCCCGCGCCGTTTGGACCGATCAGTGCTACAATCTCGCCGTGCTGAACGTCCAGCGACACACCGCGCAACGCCTGAATACCCGAATAGCTGACTTCTAGATCGCGGATTTCAAGCATGATGCTGATCCCCCAAATAGGCCGAGATCACGGCGGGGTCTTTGAGAACGTCGTCTGGCGTACCCTCCGAAATCAGACGCCCGCCATCCAGAACGTAGATGTACGAACACATCTTGGCGACAAAACGCACGTTATGTTCAATGAGCAGTACACCTTTGCCATTCGCAGCAAGGCGTTGGAAAATCTCGGCGAGCGCATCGCTTTCAACGTCATTCATGCCAGCGATGGGTTCGTCCAAAAGCACAAAGTCGGGCTCCGCCGCCATAGCCCGAGCCATTTCAACCTTACGCTGGTGGCCGTAGGACAAACCGCTCGCGGGATAGTCAGCAAAGTCCTGCAAATCAAATTCGGCCAGCAAGGCCAGCGTGCGTTCCCTTAATGAGGCTGTCTCGCTTGACGCGGCAGGCAGGCTCAGGAGTGCAGCAAGGGTTGATGATGTTTCATGCCGGTGAAAGCCGATCATCACATTTTCCAAAACCGTCGCCTCGCCCAGTAGGCGAATGTTCTGAAATGTCCGCGCCAGTCCGGCACGGCTGATTTCATGGGCGGGGGCATGGGTAATGTCGGCGTCACCCACATGTATTTGCCCGCCTGACACTGGTAACATGCCAGTTATCATATTCACGATCGTGGTCTTGCCCGCGCCATTGGGACCGATCAATCCGATGATCTCACCCGCAGGTACGGAAAGGTTCACATCATCGGACGCGACAACGCCGCCAAACCGTTTGGACAAATTGGTTAGCTTCAGGGTGCTCATTACTTTGCGTCCCCCCGTGCTTTCAGGCGGCGCGCGCGGATCGCGTCAATAGCAGTGTCAGCAATCCCTTTAGGAAGATAGTTGATCACAACGATCAGCATAATGCCGTAGATGACCATCCGGTTTTCGGCCAAGGGGCGGGCAATCTCGGGCAGGATAATCAGGATCGCCGTGCCAATCAGTGG
>DGNZ01000354.1 GCA_002389175.1 Rhodospirillaceae bacterium UBA4479
CACGCCAGCACCCAATTGGCCGAAGTTTCCGGTCAACGCTTGCAAGGCCATGGCAGCACGAATGCCCGATCCGCCGCTGCGGCCGCGTTCGATCCCGTTGCCCACAGACACAGACACGCATTCGGCTGAGCTATACCAGTCTGCCATTTCGGAAAATTGTTCGGCGCTGATGCCGGTCAGTTCGGTCATCGTTGCGATATCGTATGTGCGCGCTTCGGTCATGTAGGCATCGAAACCCGAAACCCATTCTGCGATGAACGCTTCATCGATGTTGCCGCGACGCTCAAACTCGGCGGCCAACGCAAGCGCCAGCACCACATCGGTGCCGGGTTCGATCTGTAGGTGCATGTCGGCCTGGGCTGCGATCTTGATCCGCTTGGGGTCGATGACGATCAGCTTGGCACCCTTGGCGCGGGCCTTTTTGATGACGCTGGCCAAGTGTAGATTCGACACTGTGACGTTGTTGCCCCAGACCACAATCAGATCGGCATGCTCGGCCTGCTCCGGTGACATGCCGGGGGCTGGGCCAAACAGACTGGTATAGGCCGAGCCCCGAACTCCACCGCAAAGTGGCCCACGGTTAAGGAGCGTCGCGCCCATTTTGTGAAAGAACCGACGATCCATAGACCCACCCGCCAATTCGCCGTGCGGTCCTGCATAGTTGAAGGGCAAGACCGATTGCGGGCCATGGCGTTCGATGGCGGTCGACAATCCGGCGTGAACCAGATCAAGCGCTTCATCCCATGTGATTTGAGCGAATTGATCACTGCCACGCGGTCCAACGCGTTTCAGCGGGTGCGTCAGGCGATTGGCCCCATGTACGAATTCCGGGTATGAGGTTTTGACCTTGTTGCATATGGTACCCGCCGTGTAGGGGTTGGCGCGCGAGCCTTTGACCGAGACGATTTTGTCGTTCTCGACTTCGACGCTCAGGCTGCAGGTATCGGGGCAATCGAGCGGGCAAACGCTGGGCTTGGTTTGGACAGTCATGGTTTGATCCTTAAATTCATCGATATTGGATTGGTTCTATTGAATGCGGTAAATGCGATCAATGACAGAACCATTTTGAAAATTGTGTGCTGACCATTTGGCGCAAGACCAAATACTGTCATCCCGGCGAACGCCGGAACCCAGTTTTACCCGCTCCTTGCCTGGGTCCCGGATCAAGTCCGGGATGACAATGTATGTAATGAATTGAGATCCCGGCTTTGACCTTCGGTCCGCTTCGCGCACGCCGGGATGACAAAGTTATGTAATCAATCGACGTGACGGCTTACTCCACTTGACCGCAACCGCATCCCGGCGTAATTTCTGATCATGATGTTGAACGCAACCAAAGCACTCGACCTACTTCTTATCTGCCCGGGGTCCTAAGGGGACGTCGGGTCACGCGTGCTTTTTTCGGTTTCGTTTTCTCTGAGTGAGAGACATCATGACTTCCAAGAATTTTAATATGAATAATATCACCTTCGCATCTGACGCGCTTCTTCGTCGACTTATCGGCAGTCGCCGGTAATCTGCGGCCCGCCGGTGGCTGTCATTCGCGCCGTTTTCGCGATTTCAATTTTTACACGACATTAAGTCCCCCCTGAGAGAATACAGGAAGAGGGCAAGGAGAACGAAGATGACGACCCAAAAAATGAACCCCGGTAATAAATATGTGGCGTTCGCGCCGATTGATTTGCCCGACCGCCAATGGCCAAGTCGCGTGATTACCGAAGCCCCAATTTGGTGTTCGGTGGATTTGCGCGATGGTAATCAGGCGCTGATCGAACCGATGGGGCCCGAGCGCAAACTGCGCATGTTTAAAAAGCTGGTCGAGATCGGTTTTAAAGAAATCGAAGTGGGCTTCCCAGCCGCATCCCAGACTGATTTTGATTTTGTCCGCCAGTTGATCGAAGAAGACCTGATCCCCGATGATGTCGCGATCCAGGTGCTGACCCAATCGCGCGCACCGTTGATCGAACGGACGTATGAATCCATTGCGGGCGCTAAAAAAGCCATCGTGCATTTGTATAATTCGACGTCGACCACGCAACGCCGTGTTGTCTTTAATTCCGACATGGCGGGGATCGTTAAAATCGCGACCGAAGGTGCAGAGCTGGTCAAGAAACTGGCTGACCAGGTAACAGACGGGGATATCTATTTCGAATACTCACCCGAGAGCTTTACGGGTACCGAGTTGGAATTCGCCAAGGAAATCTGCGACGAGGTGATGAACGTCCTGGAGCCAACACCGGATCACAAGGTGATCATCAATCTGCCTGCGACCGTTGAGATGGCATCGCCCAATATCTATGCCGATCAAATTGAGTGGATGCACCGTCATCTGAATCGCCGGGATTCCATCGTCTTGAGCCTGCACCCCCACAATGATCGCGGCACGGGCGTTGCCGCTGCCGAATTGGGTGTGATGGCCGGCGCTGACCGGATCGAAGGCACGTTGTTCGGTAATGGCGAGCGCACGGGCAACGTCGATGTCGTGACCCTGGCGTTGAACATGTTCACCCAAGGTGTCGAACCAGATTTGGACTTTTCCGATATTAACGAAGTCATGCGCGTTGCCGAATACTGCAACCAATTGCCCGTGCATCCGCGTCACCCGTATGTCGGTGATCTGGTGTTCACGGCGTTTTCCGGATCGCACCAGGATGCGATCAAAAAGGGCCTGACTGCGCTGAAAGCATCGAATACAGAAAATTGGGATGTGCCATATCTGCCGATTGATCCGAATGATGTCGGCCGCAGCTACGAAGCGGTCATCCGTATCAATTCGCAGTCGGGCAAAGGCGGTGTCGCCTATGTGATGGAAACCGATTACGGGTTCGAAATGCCGCGCAAGCTGCAGATCGAATTCTCAGGCGTCGTCCAAGAGCATGCAGACGATACGGGTAAGGAACTGTCATCACGCGAAATCTTTGAGATTTTCGAAACCGTTTATTTGGAACAACCCAAGGGGCGCTTCCAGTTCGTCGATCATCGCTCGGTCCCTGATACCCACGCATCGGAAGTCCGCGATATGACGGCGAATATTTTTGATAACGGCAAGGAAATCGTTCTCAAGGGCAAAGGCACGGGACCGATTGATGCGTTTCTGACATCGCTGAATGCGCACATCTTGGAAGATTTCAAAGTTGTGGGTTATCACGAACATGCGCTGGGTCATGGTGCCAGCACGGATGCTATTGCCTATGTTGAGATGGCGCGCGAAGACGGCACCCACATTTTCGGTGTCGGTCGCCATGCCAACATCACCAAGGCATCGCTGACCGCTGTCGTAAGTGCGGTCAACCGCGCGTTGGCAAAGTAAAAGCAAGCCCCCTCACCTAACCTCTCCCCCCAAGGGGGGAGAGGGATAAGATCGAGTCACGTGAATACAGGGTCACTCTCCCCTAAGGAGTGGGGGAGAGGACAGGTGAGGGGGGCGCTACCCGATCAACCCACCATCATCTCGCGTTACAGCAATAATACATGACCGCGGCACCGACTAACCGCCGTCGGGAAAGTGGCTATTCCCGCGTTCGCTAGGCTGACTGATACAGGATGGGATTTGCCTCATCATGCTCAAGTATGAAACCGAACAAGTATTTCTCAATGGGTATAAGAAGCTCGCTCTGAAGGATAAAAGTTTACTCCGGCAGAGTCCTCCTCCTTGGTTGACTTCAATAGGTGAACGTAAGACTTTGACTTCACAAGATTTAGTTATAGTGAGCAATACAAAAATGCCATTGCAAAGTTATCATTCAGAGCCGCATCGCGACCGATAAATGACTCATTTTGTTGGCGCAGTGCGGCTTATTTTGACGGTCGGTTTTGTCCTGCTTATTGGCGAGGCCACCATTCGTGTGTTCGTGCCGCAGGTTGGCGAAGCGGGAAAGCAAGTTGAAGCGTTGGGTTGGGCCGACCCTGAATTTCTAGAGTTCTCCCCAAACAGTAATCGCCACCAAGATTGCAAAAAAAGGTCCTTTTTCTTGGGGACTCCTTTTTGAAAAGAGGGAGCATTTTCCGCACATCTGGAGCGGACGGTAGGTTCCCAACTTTATTTGGCGAGCGACTAAAAGGCACCTGTGTTCAGATTTTTGCCGGGGGTGGCTGGGGCACTG
Source organism: Rhodospirillaceae bacterium UBA4479 (assembly GCA_002389175.1). Taxonomy (GTDB): domain Bacteria; phylum Pseudomonadota; class Alphaproteobacteria; order Rhodospirillales; family Casp-alpha2; genus UBA4479. The sequence continues at coordinate 4,104 of DGNZ01000354.1, forward strand.
ACCAAGAAGTTCTCTCATTCATCGCCAGAGGCTTAGAATGGAAACCAGATGTCGTTGTACTCGTTTATACAGCGATTAGCGACAATTCTAACAACATGTCGAACTATCCGAATAAGCCGTACTTCCAAATAGGTCCTGATAAATCAATAGAGCTTCGGCGTTTCGACGGGTCGCTTGTTCCTGATATTGATGATTTTGTCGGACATTATGAAGAACCACCAATCCAATCATATTTGTTGAATTTACTCAAATTTAAGACAAACGAGGAGTGGGAAGACCTAAGGCATGATATTGCGACTGCATTACCTGAAAGCGTCAGAAATGTGCTTCGCAGCATGTTCCCATGGGCAGATCGCGAATCCGTGGATGAGGATGGAACGAAAAGGCTAGCTAAAGAAGGAAGTGTTGATCCACGCTACAAGATATTCCTTCGAAATCTTGATTGGGTGAACCCGGATCGTCGCATTACCTCGATCGCTGAAGATGTTGATCAATTCGCCGATCTTGTTGATCAACTAACTTGGTCCCCGGAAACTACGGTCAGTCATGTGTCGGCATTTATCAAAGAAGAATTTCCCCTTAGTGCTTATGGGTGGGAACTCTTAGAGGGAATTCTTGGCGTTTATGCCCAGAAAGCTAAAGAGAAAGATATAGACGTCGTTGTGATGGTGCATCCGGACACACTGGTGCCCGGTGATATGCGTTTCATGACGGGCAGCAGCTTCGAAAAAAAATTTAAAACACCGGCAGGTCAGTTTACGTACCGCCCCATGGAACCGGTGGATCGTCTGACTTCAATTTCGAATGACCTCGGTATAAAATTCCTGAATCCGAATACGGAATTTTCACGTCGCGTCAAAGACCAAGGCATTGATGAGGATGTCGTTTGGCCAGACACTTCTGACATTCATTACGGTGTTGATGCACATAGCATTCTAGCCGACATCCTTGTCGAATATTTCGAACATGAATTCCAATGGTAAGAAACACTTTGGCATCTGCGATGAAATCTGGTGGCCTTTCCTTGCGTACAATTACGGCCCTTAACCGACCTGGACCACGCGCATGATTTTTAACGAACCGGCGTTCTTGTTTCTGTTTTTGCCGACTGTGATGGCGTTGTTTTTCGCACCTGGTTTGGCGCGGCTAAGGGTCTTCACTCTTATTATTTCGTCACTGGTATTCTATGGGCTTGCTGGCATCGAGCACGCCATCGTTCTTTGTGCCGATGTGCTGTGGGTATACTTTATTGTCACACGGCCTGGGTTTCGCGGTAATAAAGCCTTGCTGATTGCCGCGACCATTCCGCCATTGTTTGCGCTCGCATATTATAAGTACTTGGGCTTCATTATCGGTTCGCTCTTTGACTTAACCGATCCTGGGAATCACCAGCAGTTCAGCTTGTTTCTTGATGTGTTGTTACCTGCAGGAATTTCCTTTTTCACGTTCCAGGTCATTTCGTTTGCAATTGATCGCTATCGCGATGACATCGAAACGATGCCATCACTGCCCAACTTTGCCGCGTTTGTGACACTTTTTCCGCAATTGGTGGCGGGTCCTATTCTTCGATTTAGCCAAGTAGAAGATGCTTTGGCAAAGCTACGCGAATTCAAGCTCAGCAAGCGTCGATTATCGATGGCATGGGGATATATATGCCTGGGCCTTGCCGCCAAAGTTCTGATCGCGGACACGTTGGGTGGATATTTGGTCGATTATCGAGAAAGCCCAGGTAACCTCTCTCAACTCGCCGGCCTGTACACAATCTTTGCGTAGAAGTTAATCAGCCAGCAGTTTCTGTTGTTCGCGTTCGGTGGACTGGCCGCATCATCATTTAGCATCTACGTATTGATCGTTGATACAGAAGCATTTTTCTATAATTACCTGTTGGCGCGGTTAGATTTATCCACACTTCAGGACAATCGCCCCCAAGAGTTTTTGTCATTTGTCTTATGGGTTGTGCAGCAACGTCTGGAGGGTTTGGGCGGTTTCTTTACGGGCTTTTCGCGACATGGTCTGTGGCAGAACATCATCATAATAAGCTTACCATTAATGGCAGTTGGTATTGTAGTTGTTCAACGCGAAACATGGCGCAGCATAACGTGGTCGAGTATTTCAAAATCTCACGGCGTCCGACCATCCATCGTTATTTCTGTATCTGTAACTCTCTCATATTTTCTCGCGGATCGGTTTTCTGGTGCATATATTCATCACATAATTCCATTCGTCATCATCGCATCTGTTGGGATACTTGCGGGCGTTTACGACATTGAAGGCGCTGAATTGACTGCCAAGAAGCTCCGTCGTGGTCGCCGTTCCTTAGTGATCATATTCTTCGCTCTATTAGTTCCGTACACGGGGTGGTTCGTAAGTTGGGCGTCTGCGGATATTTTGCGTCGAAGTGAGCCGAGCATATCCCGTCCGTTGTCCATATCAGCGGTTGCATGCTGGATAGAGGCCAATACGCCCCCTAATTCTGTGGTAATGAGTTATATTGGCACGCCCGTGGCGTCGGCAGGCCAGGGTAGGCACTTGCCTTTAGGGTACGAACAGGGCCAAGGCATGTTGGAAATGTTTTTCCTTAATCCAAAAAAGGGAAAAGTCAAAAAACATGGAATTTTGACCGATGATCAATTTCTTGGACTTCTCGAAACCGGAAAAATTCCAGTCATTATCCACGACAGCATGATTGAGAAATACACAGACCTTTATGCCGCAGTTAAAAATATCACGGACGAAAATTATACACTGACCGATTCAACGGGTGGGGTATTCGGCTATACCATCCTGGTGTCGCGGCAACTCGATTTGAAGCCTACATATTCCATTGTCCCCCAATCAACACTTCAGCTTTCATCTGAACGCGCGCGCAACCTTATAAAAGAAAAGTATTGGGGGCAGTTGATCGGTGAAACTGCCGCGGACATAGCAGTATCTGTATCCTCGCTTCTAGGAGATGTTAAAACCGCATCTGCTCGGGCGTTGGGGTTAGGCTTTGATGCACGGTGTGGCTCTCTGCTGAGATTAAAATAAAACGGCGACTATCCGATCAACCCACCATCATCTCGC
>DGNZ01000289.1 GCA_002389175.1 Rhodospirillaceae bacterium UBA4479
GAATTCCATCTAAAGCTCCTGAGTTGAGCGCCATTGTCGCGCGTGTGGCGCTGCGACTCAACGTCCGGAACGGGTCAATTTGCTATTTTTCGGGATCGGCGACCGCAGGGCCAACACCAGCGAATGTCGCTGATACAGGATCACGCACAGGCCAAGTCCCATTATCGACCGCACGCAAAAAATCTGAGACTTCCTGATTAAACCGCGCCGGGTCTTCCAAGTTCAGCAAATGTCCCGATTTAGGTACGACATATAACCCCGACGTCGGCATCGTGCGTTTCAGCCACACATTGGCATCCAGGCACGCTTCGTCCTCATCACCCACCATCAACAACGTGGGTACTTGGCATGCTTTGAAGGCATCTTCAAAATCGTATAGGGATGGGCGTTCGGCCTGCACATTTCGCAGTGTATGGGCAGCACCGACCGCAGGGTGTTCCGCCAAATGATCTCGGAATTCCTGCCATCCACGTGGGTCTTTACGTTTCAGCTGCACCCGGGTGGGGCCGTTGGCAAACCCATCCGCGGGCATGAATTCGTGCTCTAGGAATTGTTCAGACAATTTTTGCGCTTCTTCGCGAAACGCTTCACGTCCTTCTGGATTGGAGCCTGATCCCCCTGATGCCGCAACGAGTGCGCGGACATTTTCGGGATTCGATAATGCCAAGCGCAGCCCATTATATGCCCCCATGGACAAGCCAATAATGACGAGGTCACTTAGGTCCAATGAATCCATGACAGCAAGGATGTCGCCTAAATTCTGATCCTGACCATATTGATCCGGGGAATCCGGCACATCTGATGGCGGGTAGCCGCGATTGCACATGGTGATGCATCTATAATGCCGAGAGAAATACCGCACCTGTGGTTCCCAGCTTCGATAGTCGCCACCGTATTCATGCAAAAACAAGATCGGTGCCCCGCTTCCCGTTTCCTCATAGAAAATCTGAATGCCGTCGTGCGTTACAAAAGCCATGCCGATATCCGCTATAAGGAACTGACGAGATGACCGCCATCAACCGGGATCACGGCACCATTCATGTACGCCGACGCATCAGACGCCAATAGCAGCAACGGCCCATCCAGATCATGGAGCTGGCCACAGCGCCGCATCGGGACGCGCTTGATCATGGCCTTACCACCTTCGGAATTTAGAAAATCAACGTTCAAGTCTGTTTCGATATACCCCGGTGCCAGCGCGTTAACCCGGATGCCGTAGCGCGCGAGTTCCAACGCCAAAACCTTGGTCATCTGAACAACGCCCGCCTTGGAAATCGCATAGGGTGCGACGCCAGGAGAAACCCGAAATCCCAAGATTGAGGCGGTATTAACGATATTACCACCATCCGCATCGCGCATCCGCCGAGCCGTTTCCTGGGCAACGATCCAGGCGCCTTCAAGGTTGGTATCGATGACCTTGCGCCAATCTTCGTCGGTCACATCAAGGGCCGCAGCCCCCGTCGCCGTGCCCGCATTATTAATCAACACACGCGGCGTGCCCATCTCGGAGGTGATTTCATCCAAGGCATCAACAACGCTGGCTCGGTCCGTAACATCCATACCGACGGCGATACTGCCGACACCCAAATCACGAAGCTCCGATGCCAGGGCTTCTAGCTTTTCACGCCGTCGTGCCGCCACGGCGACATTGGCGCCCGCCTTTGCCAGGACGCGGGCAAAATGCTCACCCAGTCCAGACGATGCGCCTGTAACCAATACATTAGCGCCCTTCATCAATGTGTTCGTCATCTATGTATCTTCCTGCTCGGCGAGCGCGACTGCTTGATCGCGCAACACAAACTTCTGAATTTTTCCGGTCGACGTTTTGGGCAACATACCAAAGACCACCTTGGTGGGGGCCTTGTAGCGCGCCATACGCTCTTTGCAGTAATCGATCAATTCTTTGCCTGAGACGGCACCCTCAGCTTCAGCCGTTGTTGTTACAAAGGCACATGGGGTTTCACCCCATTTATCTGAGGGCATCGCAACGACGGCGCAATCCATGACGGCTGGATGTTTGTACAAGCATTCTTCAATTTCGAGTGACGAGATATTCTCCCCCCCAGAAATGATGATGTCTTTGGATCGATCTTTAACTTCAATATATCCATCAGAATGTTGAACAGCCAAATCACCTGTATGGAACCACCCTCCTTGGAATGCCGCATTGGTGGCATCGGGATTTTTCAAGTACCCCTTCATCGCTGTATTCGACTGGAACATAATTTCGCCAATCGTCTCGCCATCGTCTGGCACCGGCGTCATCGTTTCAGAGTCCATGACTGCCTGATTAAACAATGTCGGATAGCGCACACCTTGGCGCGACATTTTGACGGCTTTTTCTTCGAGTGGCAGATCCGCCCATTCATCTTGGAAGCAACAAACTGTTGATGGACCATATGTTTCGGTCAGGCCATAAAGGTGGGTGACGTTGAAGCCCATTCCCGACATAGCCGAGATCACAGCACTCGGCGGTGCCGCCCCACCCGTCGCGACTTCGATGGTGTGCTCGAATGTTTGCTTCACGTCTTTTGGTGCATGGACCATCATGTTCAACACAATCGGCGCGCCACACATGTGGGTGACGCGATGTTCTGCAATCAATGGGAAAATCAGCGCAGGATCAACATTTCGCAAACAAACATGCGTACCCCCAACGGATGTCACCGCCCACGGGTACGTCCATCCATTGCAATGGAACATCGGCAGCGTCCACAGATAGACACTTTTTGCATTGAGACCAAAAACCAGCGCATTTCCGAGCGCGTTCAGGAATGCACCGCGATGATGATAGACAACGCCCTTGGGATTTCCCGTTGTACCAGATGTGTAGTTCAGGCAAAGAGCCTGCCACTCATCAACCGGGGGTGACCATTGATAGTCGGCATCCCCTTCTTGGAGCAAAGCTTCATAGGTCATATGCCCAATCAGCTCTCCGCCTTCTGCCAGCGGGTCATCGATATCCACAACAAGGATTTCGTTATTACCCAGAATACCGAGTGCCTGATTAATGACGGGTGAAAATTCACGATCGGTCAGCAAGACTTTGGTTTCGGCATGGCCCAATATGAATGCGATTGTCTCAGCGTCTAAGCGAAAGTTCAGTGCATTCAGTACAGCACCCGACATGGGCACGCCATAGTGTGCCTCTAACATCGCAGGGGCGTTGGGCGACATCACAGAAACCGTATCACCAACACCGATACCGCGCTGTTCAAGCGCACTCGCCAAGCGTCGACAGCGGACGTCAAATTCTGCCCACGTTGTCTGGTGCGGTCCGTGAATAACTGCTGTTTTGTTGGGGTAAACCCGCGCCGCCCAATCCAGATAAGACAACGGCGTTAACGGCTGGTAATTGGCTGGTGTCTTATCCAGGTTTTGCTCGTACATGTTCCCAGATGGCGGCGTTTTGACCATATCGATGCTTCCCATAATTATTTGTTATGAAATTGATAGCACCGTCAGTGGTAATCAGGAAACACCGCGATTGCGTTCCACAATTGTTCGAGATGCCGGGAACATAACCGTCACCGTGGTTCCAACACCAAGCTCGCTGTTGATGAACAATTCAGCGCCATGCAGCTCAACCAGTTTTTTGGACAACGATAGCCCAAGCCCTGTTCCACCATGGGTTAACCGTGCGCTTCGCCGGACCTGTTCAAAGGGCTGCATAGCCCTTGGGATATCCTTCTCAGCCATCCCAATCCCCGTGTCACGAACGGATACAAGTATCTGGCGATCCGGGTCACATTTGGCCGAGACGACAACAGCCCCGCCATCAGGCGTGAACTTCACAGCATTCGACAATAAGTTGACCATGACCTGCTTGATCATTCGATCATCCAGAAGCAGCAGAGGGAGATCATCTGGTATCTCGGATGACACGTTCAGTTTCTTGCCGGCAGCACGTTGAGATGCCAGCGTCATCGCATCATCGACCAATTCACCCAAACCTGTTGGCGTTTCATCCAATTCAAGCTCACCTGCCTCAATCTTAGAGATATCAAGAATATCGTTAATGACATCCAACAGATGCGATGCGGACTGCTGGATGTATCCTGCATATTGCACATAGGTCTTATTTTCGATCGGCCCCAGGGTCTCCGTGCGGACCATGTCAGAAAATCCGATGACTGAATTAAGGGGCGTCCGCAGCTCGTGGCTCATATGTGCCAGAAATTCTGATTTCGCCCTGTTGGCGGCATCAAGACGTTTGTTTGCGGCTTCCAATTCTTCTTGGATCACAATCTGTTCGGTCATGTCGACACTGACGGACCCAATCTTTGATATCTCACCTTTTCCATCATGGATGGGAAATTTTGTGATCCGAACAACATGCTGTTTTCCATCAGCAAAATTTCGCGCACTCAGCCGTTCAACAATCGCACCGGTTTCTAGAACTTCACGCTCTTGCTTCTCAACACTGCTGTTATCGTTATCTTCTTGAAAACCAGTGGTCTCTCCAAAAGTTTTGCCTCTAAGGTCTTCCATCGTGGCCCCATACCATTCCAAGTAAGTCTTATTGGCCGACTGATAGCGGAGTTCTTTGTCTTTGATCAGAATGCCCACCGGAAGGTTCTCAAGAACCGAATTGAGTAGCGCTTCGCGTTCACGTGCATGGTTCTCGGTTTGGCGACGCAAGGTAATCTCAGTATCCGTACCGATCAGCCGCATCACTTTACCGTTTGGTTCAACCACTGGCAGAGATCGTGTCTCAAACCATCGTGTCCGCCCCCCAGGTGTGCGAACAGAATACTCACTGACATCTTCCTCGTGTCGTTTGCCAGCCAAATACTCGGCCACTTTTTCCTCAATGCCAGCCTTTTGCCCCGCTTCTATCCGAGCGTACCAGTTATCAATATGCGTGATGTGTTCATCCTCGACACACCCGAGCATTTCTTCGAGGTTCGGCGCGACATAAATATCGCCGGTCAATAAATTCCACTCCCAGACACCGACTTGGGCGGCTTGCGTGGCGCGCTCATAACGGTCTTGCTGAATTTGAAGGCTCTGACGCACACGTAGGGTTTCGGTGACATCCGTACCAATGCTACCAATGCCAATGATATCGCCATCAGCGTCACGAACAGGGAACCGCACCGACATCATCATGCCCTCGCCTCGGACAAACGTTGTGGGATGCTCGTGGATCAACGGTTTGCCTGTGGTCAGAACCACCGTATCAAATTGGGCCGTCTCCTCGGCGAACTCCGGGGTCAACACGTCTTCGACACGCTTTCCTATGATTTCATCGCGTGTCTTTCCAAAGTCACGCTCATATGCGTCATTCACGAGTAAATATTTGCCATCAATGTCACGTACAGCGATTGACGAAGGAGAGTGCGCGAGGAGATTTTCCATAATCGCCATTGATGCCCCCGCTTCAACTTGGCGATTAAAACGGCTTCGAACAGCAGGCCCTGTCATGAGGGTGCCACCAAACATGAAACCTGAAACCGTTAAGGTGATAAGCGCATAAATCCAATTCGATGGTGCGGGGGCCTCCACACCAATCAAATCAAAAAACATGACGAACGTTTGCGCCGTCATCAATATCAAGGCTGTCGCGATCAGCAGCCAAGCCAAGCGTTGATTCGAGTAATACAAAAACCGAAATATCAGGCAAACCGCAGCAAATTGCAGCCCCATCGCGCCTATCAATATGATTTCAGTAATCGTCACGTTATACTCTCCATCCTCTAAAGAGCGACGGATTTATGGTTTTTGCAACTTGGTATTAACCGCATGCTTTTTACGCATAATTTAAATGATCTGGTACCATAGCATTGGCCGATATCGGATTGGTAGACTCTCTGGGAACATCATGAATAATGGTCTCCAAGTTAATTGGAGGATTCAATGAGTTCGATTTTTCGCGCGGGACTAATTCAAACATCGGCCGGGGCCGACATGACCTCAACCATAGAACGCGCGGCATCGCAATGCCGCGAGGCTGCGGACCAGAATGCAGATATCATGGTCCTGCCTGAATTTTTCTCGTGTTACCATATCGATGAAACGGGTATACACACGGGCGTTCACCCAGAAGATACCCATCCCGCATTAGAAAAATTCACCGCCCTGGCTGCAGAGCTCAATCGCTGGATCGTGCTTGGTTCCATCGCGGTACCTGCACCCGATGGACGGGCCTATAACCGACAGTACGTGTTGGATAACACCGGGGCGATCCGCGCCACATACGAAAAAATTCATCTGTTCGATGTGGATTTGAGCGGCAAAGAAACATACCGCGAATCAGCAACACTGGCACCGGGAGAGCGTGCCGTCATCACCGAAACCCCATGGGGCAACTTAGGTCTTTCAATCTGCTATGACGTTCGATTTCCGCACTTGTATCGGGATTTGGCAAAGGCAGGCGCGTCGTTCCTGACAACCCCTGCGGCATTCACCCATAAAACAGGTCAGGTGCATTGGCATGTGTTGCAACGGGCACGCGCGATTGAAACCGGATGTTTTGTGTTCGCAACATGTCAATCAGGCACACATGGTAAGGCCAGAACATATGGACATTCGATCATTGTGAACCCCTGGGGTGAAATTTTAGCCGAAGGTGCCGAAGACGAAGAAGACATCGTCATCGCCGAAATTGATCCCAGCGAAGTCGCCAAGGCGCGCGCACGTATTCCAGCTCTCACCCACGACCGCCCCTATAGTCTTGAGGGTGTCGGCGTTAATTCAGCGGCGGCTGAATAATGGATATTTTCCGATACACAAAAGGCAACAGCCCGCTTTTGATCGATGTCCCGCACGCCGGAACGCATATCCCTGGCGATCTGGCGGTCCGCATGACCGACGAAGCCCTGCGCACACCGGATACAGATTGGCATCAGGACAAGCTGTATGATTTCGCGCACGACATGGGGGCATCCATGCTGGTCGCCACGCACAGCCGGTTTGTGGTCGATCTGAATCGTGCGCCGGATGATATCTCGCTTTATCCCGGCCAGGACACCGAAGGATTGCTGCCGCACAAAACCGGGGCCAATGAGCCCGTTTATAAATCGGGGATGGAACCCGATGATAATGAACGTGATCATCGGCGCGATACTTATCATCAGCCCTATCACGCAAAATTGGCTGACGCGCTGGCCGAGATCAAAGCCGAGCACGGATATGCCCTGCTGTGGGATGCCCATTCGATCAAAAGCCAGTTGCCACGCTATTTCGATGGCAAGCTATGGGATTTAAACCTAGGCACCAACAAAGGCGAGAGCTGTGCAGCGTCGATCCAAGACTCCTTAGAAGCGGTGGCCGAAAACGCCGATGGATATACACAAAAAATGAATGGTCGGTTCATCGGCGGATACATCACGCGGCATTACGGCGACCCGACAAACAATATACATGCTGTGCAGTTAGAACTGAGCTGGGCGACCTATATGGATGAAGAACATCCGTATGCCTATCGCGACGATTTAGCGCAAGGCATACGTCCCGTATTGAAGCAATTACTGGAAACGATGCTGGCTTACAAAGCCTGATTTGTTATTTCGACGCTTCGATCACCGCATCGGTCACATCAGATGCCGCAAACATACCGCTGTGACCGAAACCGTCGACTTGACGCATATCGATATTGAGGCCGAGCGATTTCATCTGAGCCGTGCAGGCTTTGGCAAACGACGGCTTGGTGTTGGAATCATCCGATCCTGTAATTGCAATCACCCGCATGCCTTTTGGAATACCATCCAAAAAATCATGGGCTGATAAACTGTCGTGCCACTGCCCCCGACGTCCCTTGGAATCAATGCGCCATTGCCGCCATTCGCAGGTATTGCATCCCCAGGCCACCAAAACCGCAGCGTCCGCCACACCCGGGTGCCGTCCTGCAATAATCCCAGATATCATGGCCCCACCGGAATGCCCCAACAGCACCATTTTACTGGGTTTATAGTGTTGGCGAAGCCGACCCATGACCTCGGAAATACCCGCGATAATGCCGCCCGTATAATTATCATTCTTGGTGGTTGGGTATCCGGATGTCTGGCTCCAATCTGGTAAACGATGCCCTGGGCGCAGAACCACAATCACATTGATCCCTGCATTTCGCAGCAAGCTAAACTGATCTGCATAATCTTCGCGGTAAGCCTCGGTTGAACGTCGGATAGGCCCGCCGTCACCATGAATAAACACGACTAGAGGATTCCCAGCAGGGTCAACATTCTGCATGAAATCGATGGCAAAGCAGCCATCGGACGTCTTTACGGAGCGTTTGAAATCATCCCCGCAATCCGCGCTTGCTGGTCCAACCGAAAGAGTCAGTGCACCAACTAACGCCCCGTAAAAAACGAAACGTTTCATGGTCAACATCTCCCGCCAGAAACGGGTAATACCGTACCCGTGACATACGCAGCCTCGTCTGAACACAGTCAGTAAATGCCGTT
>DGNZ01000184.1 GCA_002389175.1 Rhodospirillaceae bacterium UBA4479
CCATAAGGACGCCCGAACTGGTAATACAGGAAATCAGCGTAATAATTGATGTTATGATACGACGTGAAGAGCGCAGCGTTGATATCACGTTCAGCCATTTTGGCCCGCAGTGATGACGTTCGACGCGCAAATTCCGCGTGGGAAAAAGTGTTTTGAACATGTTCACCATTTTTGATGGTGATGACATCCTGTAAATCGTCCATAAAAAATACTCTCCATACAAAAAATGGCTGTCAGCGGCGATGTTTATGAGTTGCAGTAGAGTGCATTGGCGCGAATTAAAACCTTTTTTTAGAAGTGGGTTGCTTGCGCTTGAAACCTTAATTCGGCATAACAATTAATACTTCAAGCGAATCCACAGTGGCCTTTGGTTTTAGCACGATTCTGATGAACCGATTTGGGCGCTCGACAGTATAATGTACGTTGTTAAACGACGAGGAGATTTCGGATGAGAATTGCGATACCTAAGGAGCGTGGCGTCGGTGAAAACCGCGTGGCGGCGTCCGTTGAGGTCATCGGAAAACTGACCGCACTTGGCTGTACGGTGGTTATTGAGGCGGATGCAGGCGAAGGTGCCGCGACACCTGATCAAACCTATAAAGACGCTGGCGCTGAAATCGCTAAAGATTTTGCAGCGACCGTCAAAGGTGCCGATATGGTGTGGAAAATCACGCCACCGACGAAGACAGAAGCAAGTAAATTGACCAAGGGTCAGATTGTCGCCGCATCCTTATCCGCGCTGACCGACCCACAGGGTGCCGAGATGCTCTCAAAGTCGGGTGTTACAGGGTTCGCGATGGAGTTGATGCCGCGGATTTCTCGCGCTCAATCGATGGATATCTTGTCGTCACAAGCCAACTTGGCAGGCTACAAGGCTGTACTGAATGCCGCTGATACTTATGGTCGTGCATTCCCCATGATGATGACAGCCGCGGGCACGGTTCCGCCAGCACGCGCATTTATCATGGGTGTCGGCGTTGCGGGTCTTCAGGCGATTGCCACGGCGAAACGTCTTGGCGCTGCTGTGTCGGCAACGGATGTGCGTCCGGCCACCAAGGAACAGGTTGCGTCACTGGGAGGCAAATTCCTCGAAGTTGATCCTGAAATGGAAAAAGAGGCAGAGACCGAAGGCGGTTACGCCAAGGAAATGCCACCTGAGTATTTCGAGAAGCAGAAACAAAAAGTGCGCGATCACTTACCGAAACAAGACATCGTCGTCACAACTGCGTTGATCCCAGGACGTCCGGCACCAAAGCTGATCACCAAGGATATGGTCGAAAGCATGAAAAGTGGTGCTGTGATCGTCGATATGGCGGCTGAAGCTGGCGGCAACTGCGAAATGACAAAGCCGGGTGAAATCTTCACCACACCGAATGGCGTGATCATTGATGGTCGGTTGAACTTGCCAAGCATGCTGGCTGAAACAGCGTCTTCGTTGTTTGCCAAGAACCTGTTTAACTTCGTGTCGCCGCATTTTGACAAAGAAAGCGGTAAATTTGCTTTCGACGAAGAAGATAAAACAGTCGAAGGCACGATGGTCTGCAAAGATGGCAAGATTACCAACGAGCGGGTAAGCGAAGCGCTTTCGGCTAAAAAGCCTGCCGCCAAAAAAACGGCGGCTAAAAAATCTGCGGCCAAGAAAACCACTGACACCAAAGACGAGAAGGGGGCGTGAGCATGGACCAGTCGACCCTAGCAGATAAGGCGGCCGAGATTGCTACCGGCCTCGAAGCATTGGCGCAAGAAGCGGGCAACTTAGCCCACGGCGTGACCCAATTGGCCGTGACCGCACCTAGTTCAGGTGGCGATGGCGGTTTCCTGGGATTGTTTACGATCTTCGTGATGGCCTGTTTCGTCGGGTATCACGTGGTTTGGAACGTGACGCCTGCATTGCACTCGCCATTGATGGGCGTAACGAATGCTATTTCCTCTGTGATCATTGTTGGCGGCATCTTGGCTGTCGGCCCTGCATTGCTTGATTTTTCCAAGGTGATGGGCTTCTTCGCCGTCCTCCTGGCATCTGTGAACATCTTTGGTGGCTTTATTGTTACCAGACGCATGCTCGCGATGTTCAAAAAGAAACAACGATAGGGAGCCGGGAATATGAGCGCTACAATCGGCGGATACTTTTATCTCATCTCGGCTGTTCTCTTCATCCTCGCGCTGAAGGGCCTGTCTAATCCTGAAACCGCGCGTCGCGGCAACATGTTCGGCATGATCGGTATGACAATTGCGATTGTCACGACGATCCTATTGCCTGACGTGGTGTCATACGGCTGGATCATCATCGCCCTGGTTATTGGCGGTGGTATCGGAACCGTCGTCGCCCAGAAAATCGAAATGACATCGCTGCCAGAACTGGTTGCGGCCTTCCATTCATTGGTCGGCTTGGCGGCGGTATTCGTGGCCTTGGCAGCATTGTATCACCCAGAAGCCTATAACATTGGCTCCAAAGGTTCCTTGCCTGCGCCGAGTTTGGTCGAAATGGGTCTCGGGATGGCCATTGGTGCCATCACGTTCTCCGGCTCCATCATCGCCTTTGCTAAGCTTAAGGGGATTATGTCCGGTAACCCGATCACATTCCCGGGCCAGCACATGCTGAACCTGGTCATCGGATTGTCGATGCTGGCGCTGCTGATTTACTTCTGCCAGACCGAGAGCTATGGCGCATTCTGGATGCTGTTGATCCTCTCGTTCGCGATTGGCTTCTTGCTGATCGTGCCGATTGGTGGCGCGGATATGCCAGTGGTTGTGTCGATGCTGAACTCATATTCCGGTTGGGCTGCAGCAGGTATTGGTTTCACGCTGGCAAACCCAGCGTTGATCATCACCGGTGCGCTTGTGGGCTCATCGGGGGCGATCCTCAGTTACATCATGTGCAAAGGCATGAACCGGTCCATCATCAACGTGCTGTTGGGTGGTTTTGGTGGCGATAGTGCTGGCGGTGCAGGTACATCATCTGACCCAGATCGCCAAGCCAAGGCGGGTGCTGCACCTGATGCAGCGTTCATCATGGGCAACGCGTCCAAGGTCATCATCGTGCCGGGTTACGGCATGGCGGTCGCCCAGGCACAGCATGCTGTGCGTGAGATGGCTGATAAACTCAAAGCCGAGGGTGTAGAGGTCAAATACGCCATTCACCCGGTGGCAGGGCGTATGCCGGGCCACATGAACGTGCTGCTGGCAGAAGCCAACGTGCCTTATGACGAGGTGTTCGAGTTGGAAGAGATCAACCACGAGTTCGCGACAGCTGATGTTGCCTACGTGATTGGCGCCAACGACGTCACCAACCCAAGCGCCAAGACTGATCCGCAATCACCGATTGCCGGGATGCCGATCTTGGATGTTGAAAAGGCCGGGACAGTGCTGTTCGTGAAGCGCTCGCTCAGCCCAGGCTATGCAGGGGTCGATAACCCACTGTTCTATGCCGACAACACGATGATGCTGTTTGGTGATGCCAAGGAAATGACCGAGAAGATCGTCAGCGGTCTGGAGTAGGGGAAACCCCCCTCATCTGTCTTCTCCCCCTAAAAGGGGAGAAGGTGCCTGTACAAACATTACTCGCTTATCTCTCTCCCCCTTGGGGGGAGAGGTTAGGTGGGGGCATCAACAGAAAAATATAAACTGTCGTCCCGGACTTGATCCGGGATCTTTTTTGTCTGATCTAGAACTTTAATGAGTGAAACGAGATCCCGGGCCTCACGTTCGTTCGCCCGGGAAGACGGTTACTAAAGAGCCGAAGAAATAACCTAACGTCATTCTCGTACCCGCTTTCGCGGGCACAGGCTATGGCGGGAATGCACTCATTCGCTAATAGACCCTCGCCTTGACCTTCGGCCGCTTCGCGCAAGCGGGGGTGACGTAATTTCTATGGATTCCAAAAACAACAAAAACCGCCCGGAATGAACGGGGCGGTTCTGAGAGATGTGACGGCACCGAAGTGCCGGATCAGATCTTGCGTTGTTTAGAAGCCTTCGCGCTCGATGCGCTTGCGCTCAAGCTTACGGGCACGACGAACGGCCTCAGCTTTTTCACGGGCGCGGCGTTCAGACGGCTTTTCGTATGAACGGCGGAGCTTCATTTCACGGAAGATACCTTCGCGCTGCATTTTTTTCTTCAGCGCCTTTAAGGCTTGATCGACATTGTTATCGCGAACGGTGACTTGCACGGTCGTTTTTCTCTCTTTCTCTATCAATAAGATAGGGTCAAAACAAAAGTTCGCGGGGTTTTCCCCGCGCGTGGTGGGCCTTATAACAAAGGTATACGGCAATGTGAAGGGGTAATTACCACTTCAATAAGCTTATTTTTAGCCTAAAAACGCCACAAAGGAAACGCGCTTTGGCAATTTTAAAAATAGCACGAATGGGACACCCGCTTTTAATGCGTGTCGCTGACTCGATTGAGGACCCATCAGCGCCAGAAGTGCGGCGTCTTGCGCTTGATATGATTGATACCATGCGCGATGCCCCGGGCATCGGCTTGGCCGCCCCACAGGTCCATATCCCCTTACGTATGGTCATTTATTATGTTCCAGAGGGGCGGGATGAAGAGGGCGAGGGCCATCCGTTGACGATTCTGATTAATCCCGAAATCACCGTTCTAGACCCAGCGTTAGAAACAGGTGCTGAAGGATGTTTGTCGTTACCGGGTATGGTTGGCTCGGTCCCACGTCCGCAACATATTGCTGTAAAAGCTTTTGACCTTGATGGTCAGGTCCAGGAATACGAGGCCATGGGCTATCATGCCCGTGTCATTCAGCATGAATGTGATCATTTGGATGGAATCATTTATCCGATGCGTATGACTGATCTTTCTTCGCTGGGCTACGTAGAAGAAATGACGGGTCACGATGAATAAGCTACGATGGGCGCGCAATAGACGACGATATGATGGGCAGGAGATAAAGATGGCGACGAAAAAGAGCGTTCACGAAAAAGCAGCCGAGGATACTCAGGCACTTCGCGATCAAATTTTGCTAGAAGCTCTTTTGCATGTCCCCTTCGATGGCTGGAGCAAACGCGCTATGGCCGCCGCCGAGGTCAGCAGCGGCTTGGGTGAAGGCGTTGCATACCGTGCATTCCCTGGTGGTCTATCGGATATGGCGATTCATGCGTCCGATTATTTTGATCGCCAGATGCTGGCACGCCTTGAAGACCTTGATCTTGAAGATATGAAAGTTCGCGAGCGCATTATTGCAGGCGTGCGTGCCCGCATCGAATCCTGCATGCCGCACAAAGAAGCCATGCGCCGCATTTTGGGATACATGGCATTGCCAGGGAATAAGCCACAGGCCGCCAAGAACGCCTGGGCGACGTGTAATAAAATCTGGTACGCCGCAGGCGATAACGCGACGGATTTTAATTACTATACCAAGCGTGGCCTGTTGTTCCCGGTCTACACGACCACAGTGTTGTATTGGCTGTCCGATGATAGCGAGGGTGCCGAGGCGACGTGGGGATACCTGGATCGACGTATCGGTGATGTCATGAAAATCCCCGGCTATCAGGCACGTGCCATGAAAGCCTTTGAAAAACTTCCAAACCCTTTGCGGATGTTGAAACGCCGCGGTGCATCGGCTTTTTAAATAGCGCGTCTCAATAGAAAGGGGGCACGACTTTTTCCGCCGTGCCCCGCAATCAGGGGTGA
>DGNZ01000183.1 GCA_002389175.1 Rhodospirillaceae bacterium UBA4479
TCTCGATCTAAAAGTGCCGATGTTTCACGGAGCGATTCGGCCCGTGCTGAGATTTCAGCGCGGGCTTTGACCAAGAACTCGACTTCTTCGCGAAGCGCCACGGCCTGTTTATCAATTTGACTGACCGCCGCACGCAGCAGAATCGCTGTACGGACTGTGTCAGCGGGTGCCGTCGGTTGCGCGATCAGCGCTTCGGGTGGATATTGCGCGATACGTTGCATGGCAGATAGAACCCGTGCGAATTTTTTCCGGCTGGCGCGCAACTCCTGCGCCTTGGTATCGCGAAGCTTTTCAAGTTCCGACATCCTCGCGGTGATAATTTCAACCTGACGTTCATGTTGCTGAACAGCCTTGGCTGCCGACACCATCTCGTTTTGTAGGCTACCGATATCCTTGGCAATGGTTTCAGAACGCGCCCGCGCCGCCTCGGCTGCAGATTTTTCTGTTACAATATTACGTTCAATATTTTTAAGTTGGTCTGTCGAAGATGGAGACTGCGCATGGACGTTATAAGATAACACCAGACACAAAACCGCGCTGCCAAAGATGGCCAACGCATGGCTTCTGCAACTGAATTTGGACGGGGCGCTATTCAGCGGCCGCTGTTTCAGCGTGTTTCTCCTCTATCAGGCTATGGCCTGTCATTTCGCCAGGTTGTGGCAATTCCAATAAACGCAAGATCGTCGGGGCCACATCGGCCAAACGACCTTCTTGAAGACCTTTCACAAAACCAGGCGGATTGACCATGATAAATGGTACAGGATTCATGGTGTGTTGTGTATGCGGGCCATGATTTTCAGGATCATGCATCTGTTCGCAATTCCCATGATCTGCAGTCACAAGCATCACACCACCAGCCGCTTTCACTGCTTTTTCCAGCGCATTCAGAGATTGATCAATGGCAACCACAGCTTTGCGTGCGGCTTCAAGCACACCCGTATGGCCGACCATATCGCCATTCGCATAATTGACGATGATCAGGTCGTACTTTCCTGACGAAATGGCAGATACCAAATTTTCCGTGACCTCTGGTGCCGACATTTCGGGTTGAAGGTCATAGGTCGCGACCTGTGGCGACGGAATCAAAATACGCTCTTCACCCTCGAACACAGCTTCGCGGCCACCATTAAAAAAGAATGTGACGTGGGCATATTTTTCGGTTTCGGCAATCCGAAGCTGCTTAAGCCCTGCCTCGGCAACCAATTCACCCAAAATGTTAGTCAGTTCCGATGGCGGGAAAATCGCGTCCATATACGCCGAATGGGCTGTTGAATATTGCACCATACCAAGCTGTGCGGCGAACTTCACTGTTTTCGAACGCTCAAACCCGTCAAAGGCCGGATCACACAATGCTGCCAAGATTTCACGTGCACGGTCTGCGCGGAAATTCGCCATCAGCACGCCGTCGCTGTCATTCATACCATCGTAGCCACCGATGACAGCAGGCATCACGAATTCATCGGTAATATCCGTGGCATAAGCATCCGCAATGACTTCGGACGCATTATTGAACGCATTCCCTTTTGCACTCACCATGCAATCATAGGATTTCTGCACCCGGTCCCAACGATTGTCGCGATCCAGTGCAAAGTATCGACCAGATACAGTGCTGAGTTGGCAGTCATTTAATACAGCAATCGCTGCCTCAAACGCCGCAACATCTGTAGCAGCATTTTTAGGCGGCATATCCCGCCCATCAAGAAATCCATGAACACGGACGGGGATACCCTCGTCATCAAGTACTTTGGCAAGGGCTGCAATATGAACTTGATGCGAATGAACGCCACCTGGCGACAAAAGCCCCAACAAATGGCAGGTTCCACCCGATGCTTTCAACGCAGAGATATAGGCCCGAACATTCTCAACATCTTTGATCGTGTTTTCTCGGATTGCTTTATCGATTTTCGGCAATTCCTGGAGAACAACGCGCCCGGCACCCAGGTTCATATGCCCCACTTCGGAGTTGCCCATCTGACCATCAGGCAAGCCTACTTCTTGTGCCGATGCATCCAGGCGCGAGCGCGGGTAATTTTTGACCATCGCGTCCCAAGTCGGCGTATGACCACCCGAAATCGCGTTATCTGGTGCGTCCGCGCGCTCTCCCCATCCATCGAGGATGCAAAGCACAACTGGTTTGGGCCGAGATGACGTCATGTCGCTTACCTTAAGTTTGAGCACAGTTTACATCAATTCGATGAAAACAACGACTGCACTCTGCACTTACACGAGATTGTTCTCTATTCAGATCAGCCAGTGGCTGCGGTAAAGCCAGATGCTTCAATCGCTGTGACAGCGGCAGTTTCGTCATTGTCAGACGAATCACCCGTAATCCCGCATGCACCGATGATGGCACCATCAGCGTCTTTGATCAGCACGCCACCTGCAACAGGCACCAAGGAACCGTGTGCCAATGAATTCATGGCCTGAATGAAGGTAGGATCCACTTGTGCACGGTCATAAAGGGCGCGCGATCCAAGCCCCATACTAATCGCGCCATGTGCCTTACCAATCGCGATATCAGGACGCATATTCGCAGCACCATCTTCGCGTTCTAGTGCTTTAAGATTACCTGTCGAATCCAATACTGCGACGGTCAATGGGTTAAGGCCCATATCACGGCCTTTTGCCAACGCATCAGCAACGATTTTACGGGCTTGTTCCAAAGTAACGTTAGACATCGAATTCTCCAATTAATGACAGGTCAATTTGGCGCGGAACATAACACCCCGATCGCCTACGGAAAAGTGCCCCAGGCCAACGAATTCGTGATTATTAGGAATTACAGCCTCGTCGTCCCGGACTTGGTCCGGGATCTCGCTCAATCGAGTAAAAAATATACCTATCGAAGCAATATCCCAAATCTCAGCTTGTATGAATAAGATCCCGGACCAAGTCCGGGGCGACGGAATGAGAAGCCGCCATAACTCAATCCCGATGGTACGGATGCCCAGCTTGAATCGACTGCGCACGGTAGAGTTGCTCAGACAACATGCCTCGAACCAACATATGCGGCCATGTTTGCGGCCCAAATCCCAGCAGTCTATTCGCACGGTCGCGAACGTATTGTGCCAAGCCATTTGCACCACCGATCACAAACGCCATGTCACGAGTGCCGGTATCTTGTTCGTGTGTCAGAAAATCTGCAAACGCTCTGCTCGTCATGGGCTTGCCGCGTTCATCCAGTGCCATGACATAGGCTCCGTCGGGGACTTTCGCTAAAATCAGTTCTGCTTCTCGGCTCATGAGTTCCGCATCGGATAATCGACGCTTTTCCTCGACCTCAATCAGATCGAGGTTGGGGCGTAATCGTTTTTGATATGAGGTGAAAAGCTCTTGTTCCGGGCCTTTTTTGGCACGACCAACAGCTATGAGGGTCAAACGCACACCGTTTTCCCAATCAATGGCGGCGAAGGACGCCGCAGTTATCGTATGCGGCGATGGACGCCGCAGTTAAATCTTCAATCCCGTGAATTAAACGGGTGCACCTGCCTCTGTATTTGCTGCAGTCGCATTACCAGCAACCACATCTGGGACAGACCACATTTTTTCCAAACCATAGAAATCACGCACCTCTGGCCGGAACAGATGGATAATTACATCCCCTGCATCAATCAGCACCCAATCACCTTGGGATTGACCTTCGATGCCAAGTTCCTTGATACCAGTTTCCTTAATTTTTTGTGTGAGATGCATGGCCATGGCGCCGACTTGTCGGCTGGATTGGCCCGTGGCAACGACCATGTAATCCGCAATTTCGGTCTTGCCGGCGAGATCGATTACGACAATGTCTTCAGCTTTATCGTCATCGAGTGAGGTTTCCACCAAAGTCAGAAGTTTATCTCCGGACGGTAGAACTGCTTTTTTACGAGCTATTGCAATATTCCTTTCGAACCAAGAATCCAATGTGTGCCCTTACCTATTTTGTTAAACGCGAAGAGTCACGTCGGTAACGGCACAGTACGTCGAATTTTTGAATGTGAATGACCATCATCCCCACTCTGTCGAATGCGGGTGGCTGATTCAGGGTGTTCACGGATTTTCAAGAACACCCAAGCTGGCACCGCCGCATCTACCAAGCGGTTCGCCGCTGATCGGGGCCATCGGTCCCGAGCGAACCGTCGGGCTACAACACTAGATGTAGCCCTAAAAGAGTATCCGGGGCGACCAAATACTGCAATGGGCACCGTATTAAATATCCGTGACCATTGATACCAATGATGCATTTGCAGCAGGTTATCCGCGCCCATCAGCCACACAAATGCGATATTTGGAAATCGGCGTTTCAACTCAACCAGGGTATCCGATGTGAATTGTGTCCCCAGATCAGCCTCTAAATCAGTCACCGTGATTCGAGGTTCTAAATGTGCAATTTCAGCTGCACGGATTAATCGCTTGTCCAAGCTCTGCATATCATTCGACGATTTAAGCGGATTTTGCGGCGACACCAGCCACCAGATTTCATCCAGCCCCAGCATCCGAAGCGCCATCTGGCTGATGTGCAAATGCCCATCATGAGCCGGATTAAATGATCCACCCAATAGGCCAATGCGCGTGTATGATTTAGAAGGCATGAGTTATCTCAAATCACTCGTCGTCCCGGACTTGATCCGGGATCTTTTTTGGACCGGCAAACTTTTGCCTCGCAGACACAAGATCCCGGGTCTCGCAATGCTCGCCCGGGACGACGAAATAATTATCATTCAGCCGCATTGGCGTGACGGGTCGGCATTGTGCCATTGATGATGTAGGCCAATGCCTCGACCACTTGCTCAGGCTCACGGGCCATGGCATTTGCGGAACCGTCGACTTCCTTCAGAGCATGATCGTGCTCAGCCGGATGCAACGTAATGTAAGGAATACCCAAAGCCGCCGCGTATCCCGCATCGAACGCTGCATTCCACTGTTTGTACTTCTCACCGAACCGTACGATGGCGATATCGGCGCTTTTTAACAGTGTCTGTGTCCGGATCGCATTCAACTGCGCACCCTTGCGGTCATGCCAGAACTTATCGGACTCAGCGCCAAAGATCGCGACACCGCAGTCATCAGAATCTTCGTGCACGGTGACAGGTGATACGAATTCAATCGGCAAGCCTGCTGCCTGCACACCGCTTTCGATCCGCTCGCGCCAATCAGAATGAATCTCACCCGAAAGATATACTGTCCAAATCGCTGTCATGTTGCTCTCCAATACTCGTTAAGGTCTGGTTTGGCCTGTGCCCCGGACCACGTATTTCATTGATGTCAGTTGTTCCACACCGACGGGGCCACGGGCATGTAGCTTGCCCGTCGAAATCCCGATCTCAGCGCCCATACCGAATTCACCGCCATCAGCGAACTGTGTTGATGCATTAATCATTACGATAGCGCTATCGACACGGTTCACGAATATTTCCGCCACCTCGGCATCGTCGGTAATGATTGCGTCCGTATGTTCTGATCCATGGGTGCGGATAAACTGAATGGCATCTTCGATACCATCGACTTGTTTCAGCGCAACGATGCTGTCCAGATATTCGGTGTCGTAATCTTCATCGCTCGCCGCGACCACGCGTGCGTCCATGGCCTGGCTTTCCGCATCACCCCGAACTTCGCAACCCGCCGCCGTCAAACCATCAACCAAGCGCGTCAGCAATGCAGGGGCCACAGATCTATCGATCAACAGGTTTTCCATCGATCCGCATATGCCTGTGCGTCGCATTTTCGCATTCACGACGATGCTTTCAGCCATATCAGGCTGGGCGGCTTCATGCACATATGTATGGCACAAGCCTTCTAAATGTTTGAACAACGGCACTTTGCTCTCATCCGTGACACGCTGTATCAACGACTTACCCCCACGCGGTACGATGACATCGATAAAATCTGTCATGGTCAGCATTTCGCCGACGGCCGCGCGGTCCGTGGTCGGCACCAACTGGATGGCATGTTCGGGCAGACCTGCGGCTTTCAGACCTTCAATCAAACTTTCGGTGATCGCGCGGGATGAATGAAAACTTTCGGACCCGCCACGCAAAATCGCAGCGTTGCCCGCTTTTAAACACAGTCCACCCGCATCCGCCGTCACGTTGGGGCGGCTTTCGTAGATCACACCAATCACGCCCAATGGTACGCGAACGCGTTGAATGTGTAACCCGTTCGGACGATCCCACTCGTCATCAATCGAACCAACAGGGTCAGGCAATGCAGCGATGGCTTCAAGGCCCGCCGCGATACCATCGATTCGTTCGTCAGTTAACTGCAGGCGGTCCAGCATCGCGCCTGTCAGGCCTTTGCTTTCGCCCGCCGCCATGTCTTTGGCGTTGTCAGATAAAATCTGGTTGGATCGACGGCGCAGGCTCGCAGCCATTTCTTTGAGCGCGTTATTCTTGGCGTCCGTGGACGCGACAGAAAGCGCGGCCGCGGCTTCCTTGGCCTGACGGCCGATGCCTTGCATCAAAGACTGAATATCAGCGTGTCCGTCCATACGTCCGATCCTTATAACAAGACGAGGTCATCGCGGTGGATCATTTCGTCCCGTCCACGATACCCCAGGGTCGCTTCGATTTCACTGGTCTTATGACCTGCGATTTGGATGGCGTCCGACACAGGATATGCCACCAGTCCCCGCGCAATCTCGCGACCATCGGGGTCAATAATAGAGACGGCATCACCGCGCTCAAACGCGCCTTCAACCGTTCGCACGCCAGCAGGCAGCAGGCTGTTGCCATCTTTAAGCGCCTTAAGCGCGCCCGCATCCACCACAATCCGCCCGGTGGGGCTAAGCGTTCCAGCGATCCATTCCTTGCGGGCCGAACGGGGCGTGGCATTTGGGATAAAGATCGTAGCCCGCGCGCCATCCAATATACGTTTTAGCGGATGGGGTTCCGTGCCCAGTGCGATGATTGCCTTGGCACCTGCCCCCATCGCGATCTTGGCCGCGGCCAACTTCGTGACCATGCCGCCCTTGGAATCACCCGAGAGCTTCACTCCGGCCATGCGCTCAATCTCATCAGAAATTTCGCCATGGACTTCGGGAATAAACACAGCATTGGCATCAACCTGTGGATTGGCGGAATAAAGCCCGTCAATATCTGACAATACGACGAGTAAATCTGCTGAAATCATCGCCGCCACCCGCGCCGCCAAACGGTCGTTATCGCCAAATCGGATTTCATCGGTCGCGACCGTATCGTTTTCATTGATCAGCGGAACTGCGCCCAGTCGCAACAATTCAACCAGCGTATTTCGCGCGTTAATGTACCTGCGACGGTTTTCAGAATCATCAAGTGTCAGCAACACCATCGATACCGTCAGATCATGTTGATCAAGGACGTCCTGATACGCGTGCGCCAGACGCACCATCCCCGTCGCGGCGGCAGCTTGTTGTTCTTGAAGTTTCAGATCGCCACTCGGCAATCCCAAATGCCGACGCCCCAC
>DGNZ01000288.1 GCA_002389175.1 Rhodospirillaceae bacterium UBA4479
AA
Organism: Rhodospirillaceae bacterium UBA4479; assembly: GCA_002389175.1. GTDB lineage: Bacteria > Pseudomonadota > Alphaproteobacteria > Rhodospirillales > Casp-alpha2 > UBA4479. Next base: position 3 of record DGNZ01000288.1, read on the forward strand.
GCTGTTTCATCTGAGCCGCAGAACCACGTGCACCGGAATGTGCCATCATGAAGACCGAGTTGATCAAACGACCAGGCTCAATCTTTGAGATTTCTTTCATCATCTCGTCTGCAACGCGATCCGTACAATGTGACCAAGCATCAACGACTTTGTTGTACTTCTCACCATGCGTGATCAAACCGTCTTGATACTGCTGCTCGTATTCTTTGACCTTATCTTCGGTCTCTTGAACGAGCGGCTCTTTCGAGTCGGGGATGATCAGATCGTCTTTACCAAACGAAATACCAGAACGGCATGCGTGGCTAAAGCCGAGGCCCATAATACGATCGGCAAACAGAACTGTCTCTTTCTGACCACAGTGACGATAGACTTCATCGATCACGTTGGTGATCTCTTTCTTCGTCAACAGTTGGTTGATCATATCGAACGGCACTTTACCGTGTTTCGGTAAAACTTCTGAAAGCAACATACGACCCGGTGTAGATTCAACACGACCTACGACTGGCTCACCTTCCAAATCGACCGTTTTGTAACGGCATTGGATTTTCGCGTGAAGCGATACAACACCGGCATCCAATGCCTGCTGGATTTCAGCAACATCGGCAAAGATAGAGCCTTCGCCCTTCTCGCCTTCGAGTTCCATCGACATGTAATACAGGCCCAAGATGATATCCTGGGACGGCACGATGATTGGCTTACCACTGGCTGGGCTGAGGATGTTGTTCGTCGACATCATCAGAACCCGTGCTTCAAGCTGTGCTTCCAACGAAAGCGGCACGTGGACAGCCATTTGATCGCCGTCAAAGTCAGCGTTAAACGCAGCACAGACCAATGGGTGAAGCTGGATCGCTTTACCTTCGATCAGGATGGGTTCAAACGCCTGGATGCCCAAACGGTGCAAGGTTGGCGCACGGTTTAGAAGAACCGGGTGCTCGCGGATAACCTCTTCGAGGATATCCCAAACCTCTGGACGTTCTTTTTCGACCATCTTCTTCGCGGCTTTGATGGTCGTCGCACGGCCATAAAGTTCAAGCTTGGCGTAGATGAATGGCTTGAACAGTTCCAAGGCCATTTTCTTTGGCAGACCGCACTGATGCAGTTTCAGTTCCGGACCCACAACGATAACCGAACGACCGGAGTAATCGACCCGTTTACCCAACAAGTTCTGACGGAAGCGACCTTGCTTACCCTTCAGCATGTCTGAGAGTGATTTCAGCGGACGCTTGTTCGCACCGGTGATGGCGCGGCCACGGCGACCGTTATCAAACAACGCATCGACAGATTCCTGCAGCATCCGTTTTTCGTTACGGATGATGATGTCTGGTGCACGAAGTTCGATCAGACGCTTAAGACGGTTGTTCCGGTTGATCACACGACGATAAAGATCGTTCAGATCGGACGTTGCGAAACGACCACCATCCAATGGCACCAACGGACGTAATTCAGGTGGAATGACTGGCACTTGCGTTAAGATCATCCATTCAGGACGCGCGCCTGATTCCATGAACGCTTCGATCAATTTCAGACGCTTAACAAACTTCTTCCGTTTCGCTTCGGAATTGGTTTCTCTCAGGTCTTCTTTGATGATGTCGCGTTCTTCTTCGAGGTCGATTGCGGACAACATCTCGCGCAATGCTTCAGCGCCAATACCTACGCTGAATTCGCTCTCACCATATTCATCCATCGCCAGCTGATACGCTTCTTCAGACAACAACTCGTGCATCTTAAGCGGCGTCGTACCTGGCTCGGTAACGACATAGTTTTCGAAGTACAGAACCCGTTCAAGATCCTTCAACGTCATATCGACCAAAAGACCGATACGCGATGGAAGTGATTTCAGGAACCAGATGTGTGCAACAGGTGATGCCAGTTCGATGTGGCCCATGCGCTCACGGCGCACTTTTTGAAGGGTGACTTCGACGCCACACTTCTCACAGATGATGCCTTTGTACTTCATCCGTTTGTATTTGCCGCACAGGCATTCGTAATCCTTTACAGGACCAAAGATGCGCGCACAGAACAAACCATCACGCTCAGGCTTGAACGTCCGATAGTTGATGGTTTCTGGTTTTTTGATCTCACCAAAAGACCAGCTGAGAATACGTTCCGGGGACGCGATAGCGATCCGGATTTCATCAAAGCGTTGGGTCCCAGGTTGTTGACCGAAGATTTTTGAAAGCTCATTCATAGTGATTTTCCTTTTCCGGGACGATGCCGATTAGCGAAGTTCAACGTTGAGGCCGAGTGCATGGAGTTCCTTCACGAGAACGTTGAAGGATTCCGGAATACCCGCTTCGAACGTATCGTCGCCGCGAACAATGGCCTCGTAGACCTTTGTACGACCGGAAACGTCATCCGACTTAACAGTGAGCATTTCTTGCAGCGTATAAGCTGCACCGTAGGCTTCGAGCGCCCAGACTTCCATCTCTCCAAAGCGCTGGCCACCGAACTGGGCCTTACCGCCGAGTGGTTGCTGTGTAACCAGAGAGTATGGACCGATCGAACGCGCGTGGATCTTGTCGTCGACCAAGTGGTGCAGTTTCAGCATGTAGATGTAGCCGACAGTCACATCGCGGTGGAATTGTTCACCGGTACGACCATCAAACAACGTGACCTGCCCTGATGAATCAAGACCAGCCTGATCCAGCATTTCGACGATATCCGGCTCGCGGGCACCATCAAACACTGGCGTTGCAATCGGCACACCACCACGGAGATTGTGCGCTAATTCGAGGACTTGATCGTCTTCTAGCGACTGAATCTCGTCTTTGTAGTTTCTCTCGCCGTAAACTTCTTTCAGTTTCGAGCGAATAGTTTGCGGTGCTTTGCCAGTATCCAGCATCTCACCGATCTGAAGTCCGATACCGCGGCAGGCCCAACCCAGATGGGTTTCAAGGATCTGCCCCACGTTCATCCGTGACGGCACACCCAGAGGGTTCAACACCACATCAACGGGCGTTCCATCTTCAGTGTATGGCATATCTTCGGCTGGAATGATTCTTGAAATCACACCTTTGTTACCGTGACGGCCAGCCATCTTATCACCCGGTTGCAGCTTACGCTTCACCGCGACGAAGACTTTGACCATCTTCATGACGCCAGGGCTCAGATCATCGCCACGTTGCAGTTTTTCGACCTTGTCGTCGAAGCGTGCTTGCAGCAATGCGATATCAGCCTCGAACTTGCTTTTGAGGGCTTCGACGTCGCGCATTACCTTTTCGTTGGCGACAACGATCTGGGCCATTTGACCGACGGTGTATTCTTCGAGCACTTCCTCGGTGATCGTCGTACCTTCTTTGAGGCCTTTTGGACCGCTGACGACTTTCTTCTTCAAGATCAAAGCTTGCAGACGTGACGAGAAGGAGCGTTCCAGAATTGCGCGTTCGTCATCACGGTCTTTTGCGAGACGTTCGATTTCCGATTGCTCAATCGCCATTGCCCGTTCGTCTTTGTCGACGCCACGACGTGAGAAGACACGCACTTCAACGACCGTCCCGGCAACACCAGGTGGCAATTTCAGTGACGTATCACGAACGTCAGAAGCTTTCTCACCAAAGATCGCACGGAGAAGTTTTTCTTCCGGCGTCATCGGGCTTTCGCCTTTTGGTGTGACTTTACCAACAAGAATGTCGCTCGGCTGAACTTCGGCACCGATGTAGACGATACCGGCTTCATCCAGGTTCTTCAGGGCTTCTTCACCGACGTTTGGAATATCGCGGGTGATTTCTTCCTGACCCAATTTAGTGTCTCGGGCCATGACTTCGAATTCTTCGATGTGGATCGATGTGAACACGTCGTCACGAACGATACGCTCAGAGATCAAAATCGAATCTTCGAAGTTATAGCCATTCCACGGCATGAATGCGATTCGCATGTTCTGACCAAGCGCTAGCTCACCAGTATCCACTGAAGGGCCATCGGCAAGAACATCACCGCGCGCAACCACATCACCGGCGCTCACGATCGGGCGCTGGTTGATGCACGTGTTCTGATTCGAACGCGTGTACTTGGTCAAGTTATAGATATCGACCGGCGCTTCGCCTGATCCGACTTCTTCCGAATTCACTTTGACCACAATTCGTTTCGCGTCAACAAAATCAACCACACCGCCACGATTGGCGATCATACAAACGCCTGAATCACCGGCAACATGTCGCTCCATACCAGTACCGACTAATGGCTTCTCGGCCTTCAACGTCGGAACTGCTTGACGTTGCATGTTTGAACCCATCAATGC
>DGNZ01000147.1 GCA_002389175.1 Rhodospirillaceae bacterium UBA4479
CATCAACCCAATGCCGCCCCCGCCATAAACCAAACGGATATTACGTTCTGCCAATCCCTCACCCAGCGCGCGCGCAGATGCCTCGTGCATGGGGTCAGCACCGAATTTCGAGCCGCAAAATACGGCGACGGATGACGGGTAAGTCATTATAATGTTGCCTTTTTCTGTCATTCGCGCTGACATCATTGTCACAAGACCTTGAAGTGCACTTTCGCTATAACGTGTTTAAGGTCAGGTGAGTAGCTGATCGCATCGATAGTTTAGATATTGCCATCAGCGCTTACAGTTAAAAGTGCAATGTAATGAATATATGGAGTTTTTGATGAATTTGACAAAATCAATCTTCGCTATTGCTGCAGCCGTCGTCATCACGGCCAGCGCCACCACCGCATTTGCGGGAGAAGACGAAATTAAATACCGCCAAGAAATCTTTAAAGCTGTCGGCGGGCACATGACCGCAATGGCCACCATCCTGAAAACGGATGCCGGCGACATGAAACACATCGAAGCGCATGCGAATGCAATGCTCGATCTCGCCAAAATGGCACCTTCAATCTTCCCAGAAGGTTCTGGTCCAGATGCGGGTAAAACTCGGGCCAAGGCCAATATCTGGACGGATGCAGGCGATTTCAAAAAAGTCGTGATGGCGTTCGAAGAGAATGCTGGAAAGTTGGCCATGGCTGCCAAGACCGGTGACAAGGGTGCTATCGGTGCTGCACTCGGTGGCTTGGGTAAAAAACGGCTGCAAAGCCTGCCACGATACTTACCGGGCTGAAAAATAAGCCTGAGCGATTATCATCGGTAGGCCGTCGTCACGTTTTGGTTGTTTTATCAATAATTGAAAATGAACCAGGCGACGGCCGCCAAAATCGCTAACACTAAAATTGCGATAATGATGCTGCCTTTGACTGGCGTGCCGCCCGCATCAGTTGATGCAACGTCTTCTCTGGTTCCATAAATCATCGCACCCAGAATTTTATCCCCTTTGAATGAATAGAACGCGACGGCTGCCAAATGCAGCACAATCAGTCCATACAACACATTCGACGACAATCCGTGGTAGTACGTCAGCATGTCGCTGGTTGATTTACTGACCAAATCGAACAGCGGCCCTTCTATTAAAATATCATCATTTGCGAACAATCCGGTGCCTGCCTGAAAAGCCAAAACAGCCAACAATCCGATGACTGAAAGTGCACCCAATGGGTTGTGTCCAATCGTCGTTTTATGGGTCCCATCAAACAAAGATTTCGCATATCGGATCACGGCAGATGGCCCACGCACGAAATCAGCAAATCGTGCATGCCGCCCCCCAACAAAGCCCCAGACAATGCGGAACAAAATCAGCGCCAGAACCACATGTCCGCTGATGACATGGATATCCATATTTCCGAACTGTTCTGACAGAAGCGATGTCGCAACAGCGATCGCAAGGCCCCAATGGAAAAACCGGGTTGGAAAATCCCAAACATCAACGCTGCCGGTTTTTTCGGGTTGAGACGATTCTGGTGATGCCACGATGATTTGCTCCTGAAGTCTGCGCAATTACGCCATTATGAGACCTGATTAACCGATATTTCCAGCAATACGGCTCAGTTTGATATCAAATACTTCCAAGATGCTCCGAAATATGGCAATCAGGTATTATGTCCAGACTACCAATCATTATCGGCGTCGTCGGCGTCGTGGCTATTGCAGCCGCGATTGGTATCAATGAGTTTTCATGGCGCGAAGAAGTCGATGATAAAGCGGATGCTCCCAGTGTGGAACAATCCAGCCCCTCATCAGAACAGCAAGCCAACGTCGCTAAACCTTCAGGCCCAATCGTAAAGCCAGGAGATATGACCGAGGTTTCGTCGATGCCCGTGCCGCCAATATTTGATGTTGTCCGCGTGGGCCCGAATGGCGACACGGTCATCGCCGGACGCGCTGTCCCGGGCAGCAGCATCGAAATATTAGAAAACGGCAAAGTCATTGGTACGGCGCAGGCCGACGCTAATGGCGAATGGGTATTTATTCCAACAGAGCCACTGCAAAGTGGTGCGCGGTCTTTGTCGATCATCTCTACATTGGAAAATGGCAACGTCATCGAATCCATCGAAGAAGTTGTGATTATGGTGCCCGATGGCAACCAGTCGGACGTTGCAGAAAACCTGATCAAGAAACCTGGCGCGCAAAAAGCCCTGGTTCTTAAGTTTTCAAACAATGCCGCCAATCCCACCCAAGTGCTTCAAAAACCGGGTCAGGCTTCGAACTTTAAGCTGAGCGTTGATACCCTGGATTATAATGCCGAGGGGCGAACCGTCATCGGCGGCAAGGCCCCCGTTGGCGCAACGGTGCAAGTGTATCTCGATAACAATCTAATTGGCGCGGTTATAGCTGACAAAGACGGCGCGTGGTCACTTATTCCCGAAAACCTGATTCCGCCTGGTCTGTATCAAATGCGCGCAGACCAAGTGTCAGAAAACGGCAAAGTGGTTGCACGGGTCGAATACCCGTTCGCACGTTCAGAAGACATCACGCAAATGGCCGAGGGTACTTATGTATTGGTTCAGCCAGGCAATTCGTTATGGCGCATTGCACGACGGGTATACGGAGATGGGTTCAGTTACACCCAAATTTTCCAAGCAAACGACAGTCAGATTACAGATCCTGATTTGATTTACCCCGGCCAGGTGTTTGAAGTCCCTTCCGTCAATTAACGCAACAATCGACGAATTTTATCTGTATTGGTGGAAAAATCTCATCCGACAAAGCGTTTATAAGTGATTTTCTTGGAAATAGGATTTTGATGCTTAATCTTGTTATCATGATCCAGGTATGCGACTAGGTCTGAATTCTAGCCATTTTGTAGTATGATGGTGGCTATATTAACTGACTCAACGCCCAAGTGGACGGAGCGAAGCATTGTTAAAAGACGTTTTAGTACCGATTAATCGCGCAGGATATCCGTTTATCGGCATCTTCGCGATCGCTGCGATTGCCCTATATAATTGGTGGATTCCGGCCGGGCTCATCGGTTTCGTGCTCACCGCATGGTGTATCTATTTCTTTCGTGACCCAGATCGCACCACGCCCACAGCAGAAAATTTGGTCATCAGCCCCGCTGACGGTGTTGTTCAGTCAATTGTCGAAGCTGTCCCACCACCAGAACTTGAAATGGGCGAAGAACCACTCACCCGTGTTGCCGTCTTCATGAACGTGTTCAACGTCCATGTGAACCGGGTCCCGATCACGGGAACCATTACGGGCAAGCATTACCGCCCTGGAAAATTCTTTAACGCATCATTGGACAAAGCCAGTGAGTTCAATGAACGCATGAGCCTTAAGGTCGCCAACGAAGCCGGACAGGAAATTGCGTTTGTTCAAATTGCCGGGCTCGTCGCACGACGTATTATTTGTGACATCGATGTCGGCAACAAGATGCAAGCAGGCCAGCGTTTTGGCTTGATTCGTTTTGGATCGCGCGTCGATGTTTATCTGCCAAAAGGCGTGACACCGATGGTGTGCGTCGGGCAGACAGCCATCGCGGCTGAAACCGTGCTCGCGGACCTAAAACGTAATGACGAAGCACCGCAAGGGACCGTCAGATAACATGGCAGACACGAACGCAAATCAGACAAACCCAAAGGCGCGCAGCCGCATCAGGGTCATCAGCTTAAATAAGATGATACCAAACGCCCTCACCCTTTTGGGGCTGGCATCTGGCTTAACAGCTGTACGGTTTGCGTTGGACGAGAAATGGGAATTTTCGGCCCTCGCGATTTTTGTCGCGATGATCCTGGATACGCTGGATGGGCGCACAGCCAGGTTGCTCAACAGTGCAAGCAAGTTCGGTGCTGAGCTCGATTCATTGTCCGACATTGTGTGCTTTGGGGTCGTACCCGCGCTGATCATTTACCTCTGGGCCATGCAGGACGCGGGCCGATGGGGATGGATTGCCTGCATCCTGTATGCGATGTGCTGTGCGCTCAGGTTAGCGCGGTTTAATGTCGCCCTCGAAGATCCCAACAAGCCATCTTGGGCCAATCAGTTTTTCACCGGCGTCCCGGCACCAGCGGGTGCGGGGCTTGCGCTATTGCCCATGATTATTTCATTCGTCGCTGGCGACGATTTTGTCCGTAATCCGCTCGCCGTGGCGATTTGGACTATCGCTATGGGCGCCCTGTTGATCAGCACCGTCCCAACATTCTCGTTTAAGACGTCACGGATTCCACGTGCATGGATGGCGCCGATGATGATTGGCATTACTGGTATCATCGCGTTCTTAGTCTCGACACCTTGGTGGACATTTACGGTAATTCTCGCCGCATACTTGATTTCAATGCCGTTCAGTTATCGCAGACACAAGAAACTGCAATCACATAGCCCCGTTGTGATGGCGGCGGATGATGACATGGACGATGATGATAGTGATGGCGGCGGCACAGTTAGTCCCGCGAAAGCATGATCTCAGCAGTTCCGTCTGAAATTATTCAGCAGGCGTAGGTTTCGCATTCGGCAGTATCTCTGGATTTGATCCAGCCCCGCTCCCCCGCCGACGCTCTCTCCATGCCTGGAAATTTCCCCGTGCCATCAAGGCACACGGTGTGATCACCAGCGTGAGGACTGTCGCGAACGTCAAACCAAAGACGATGGCAGACGATAGTTGTGTCCACCATTGAGTGGACGGTGCGCCGATATTCACGGAACGCTCTACAAAGTCGATGTTGATCCCCAATACCATCGGCATCAGACCCAAGATCGTCGTGATCGTCGTCAAAAGAACAGGACGAAGGCGTTGTGCCCCGGTTTTTAAGATTGCATCGCGAACCGACAAAGAATCAGTCTTTAGGCGATCAAACGTATCAATAAGAACAATGTTGTTGTTCACAACAATCCCGGCCAACGCGATGACACCAATCCCACTCATCACAATGCCAAATGGTTGCCCCGTCAGGAGCAAGCCAATAAACACACCAATCGTCGACATGATGACCGCTGATAGGATCAAAAAGGCTGAATAAAAGCTGTTGAACTGTGTCACCAAGATCAGCGCCATCAGGAACAATGCGACACCAAATGCCTTTACCAGAAACGCTTGTGCTTGCGCTTGCTCTTCGTCTTCGCCTTTGAATTCGATCATGATACGCGGATCAAAATTGGACGCTGAGACAAATTCGCGAATTTCCTGGACCTTGGCATCGACCAGGATCCCCTCGTCGACATCTGCCTTCACAGACATAACGCGACGCGTATCAGAACGATTGATGTTCCCGGTTTTCTGTTTCGGTTCAACGGAAACAAAGTTGCCAATGGGCACAGAACCGTTGCCCGTATCGATCCGGATTTGGGACAGTTGGCTCAATGTACGGAATGCTTCGGGGTAACGCGCACGCACATCGATTTCATCATCCGCATCATCGGGGCGATACTCACCCAGCTTTAGACCGTTCGTTGCAAGCTGGATCGACTTCCCGATCAGTTCAACATCTGCACCGAACTTTGCCGCCTGTGCCCGGTCCACAGTGACTTCGAATTCAATACCCGGTTGGGGTTGGCCGTCTTCAATATTCAAAAGCCCGTCCATGCCTTCAAAAAACGCCCGCAGTTTCTTGGCTGCGGGGGCAAGCAATTCAGGATTGCGGCTGGATAACTCAATCTGGATCGGTTTACCGACAGGTGGTCCCGCTTCTTCTTTGCGGCGGTCCACATAAATACCAGCGATGCCGATTGTCCGTTCATTGATCTCGTTCAGAATGTCATCCGCGGATGGGCGCAAGAACCAGTCTTCAAATTCCAACGTGATTTCACCGATAATGTCTTCGGCTTCTTCGGATCTGCTTTCCAAGCCAACACGCGTATACACAGCGCGAATACCATCGACGTCCAAGGTCTCTTTTTCGACCAAGGTCATGTATTGGTTCTTTTCCCAGATCGACAGATTGCCCTGCGCGCGAACTTGTAATTTCGCTAAATCCGGTTCGACATTCGGAAAGAACTCAACGCCCTTGCCGAAATTGCCATACATGACCTGCACACCGATCAACGTCACCAATGCCAAGGCCAATATTTTTCCAGGATGCCGAAGGGCCTTATCCAACACACGCAGATAAACGCCCGTCCCACCTTCGATCCGTTCCGGTCTGAACTCTGCATCTGCGGAAATTTCTTGTGCAAGTTTGGCATCAACAACACCGCCTGCCTTACCCATTTGCGCGCCGAGGGTGGGCACGAAAATTAGCGCCATGAAAAGCGAGGCCGTAAGCGTCACCAACAACGTGATGGGCAGGAACTTCATGAACTCACCGACAACGCCGGGCCAGAACAACAACGGTAAGAAGGCTGCCAACGTCGTCGCCGTCGAAGCCGTGATCGGCCATGCCATGCGTTTTGCCGCCAACGCATACGCTTTGGATTTCGGCTCGCCTTCTGACATTTTTCGATCAGCGTATTCTGTCACGACAATGGCGCCATCAACCAACATACCGACGGCCAAAATAAGACTAAACAACACCACCATGTTTACGGTGAAACCAACCGTATGCAGAAACAAAATTGCCGTCAGAAATGATCCCGGGATCGCAATCCCGACCAGACCCGCCGTGCGAATACCCAATGCCGCAACCACGATGACCATGACCAACAACACCGCCGACAGGACGTTGTTTTGCAGATCAGTCAGCATCAGCCGGATATTATCGGATTTATCCTGCAGATAACCGACCTGAACGGATTGCTGAAGCGTTTGTGGCCATTCAGCCCGGCGCGACTCAACGATTTCGCGGACACGTTCTACGGTATCAATAATGTTTTCACCGGTGCGTTTTGATATTTCGAGTGCAATCGCAGGCTGGCCACCCACACGCGCGAACGTGCTTGGGTCTTTGAAGCCGCGTCGCAATTCAGAAATATCGCCCAAGGTAATGGCCGTATCACCATCGACTTTGACTGGCATCGATCCGATATCGCCG
>DGNZ01000387.1 GCA_002389175.1 Rhodospirillaceae bacterium UBA4479
CACCGCTTTCGGGCTTGTTAAAGAGATTTTCTGCGGACGTGTGTTCGAGTAACTGGCCTTTGTGCATGAACATCACGTCATCGCCGAGCCGCTTTGCCTGATTGATGTCGTGGGTGATCATGACAATGCAGGTGCCCTCATTATGCATGGTTTGCACGATATCCTCGACGGCGTGGGTCGCGGCTGGATCAAGGCTTGCGGTGGGCTCGTCCAGAAAAAGAACTTCAGGGCGACACGCCCAGGCCCGTGCCAGGGCAAGCTTTTGCTGCTCGCCGCCTGACAATCTCCGTGCCGGTGTGGCCTTAAATCGCGCCAACCCAGTCCGGTTCAGGACGTCATCAATGATACCTGTCCGATCGGCCTTGGCGATGTCGTGGAGCTTTAACGCATAGTCGATGTTGTCAGCGACTGAGCGACGTAACAGTACCGGTCGCTGGAAGACCATGGCCTGGCGCTTTTGCGTTTGAGATGTGTTGGCGGATGCCCATGTGACGTGACCGGAACTGGGTTCCAGGAGGCCGTGGCACAATCGCAGCAGCAATGATTTGCCGGCACCATTGGGGCCAAGGATCATAGTCTTTGGCCCGGCTTGAAGCTCAAACGACACATCTCGGATCAGATCGTCACCGCCTGGGGCATAGCAAAGCCCCTCCGCTTTCATCGGCAAAATACCTGACTTGGGGATACTGTGTGTCGACGTTTGATTGGTGGCAGCTAAATCCATTGTGCCTCCGCGCGGTGCTTGATGGTATGGGTCGCCGCGTTGATCGCAAGCGACAGGCTGATCAGGACAATGCCGAGGCCGAGGGCCAACGCCAGGTCACCTTTAGAGACTTCAAGCGCGATAGCGGTCGTCATCACACGCGTCACATGATCGATGTTGCCGCCGACAATCATCACGGCGCCAACTTCGGCTGAGGCGCGACCAAAGCCAGCAAGTACAGCTGTCACCAAAGTAAAGCGTGCATCGTACAAGAGTGCCGGGATCGCCCGGAGAGGCCCGGCGCCCAGTGATTTCATTTGTTCTGCATACTCAACCCAAAGATCGGCAACCACCTGCCTTGTCAGTGCGGCGATGATTGGGGTGACGAGAATGGCCTGGGCGATGATCATGGCTGTCGGGGTAAACAATAATCCCAACACACCGAGAGGCCCGGCGCGAGAAAGGATCAAATAGACGATCAATCCGACGACAACCGGCGGCAGTCCCATCAGCGCGTTTAACATCACGATCAACGTGCCGAGGCCAGGAAATTTAAATAGGGCGAGGGCAGCACCTAGGGGTAATCCGATGAGAGCGGCGACCGCGACGGCACTAAAACTGACCTGTAATGACAAACCGACAATTTCCATTAATCCAGCGTCAAAAGACACCAGAAGATGCAAGGCCGCTTGGAACGCGTCTGAGATATCATTCATGAGCTTAATTTTTCGTCATTTTTAAGTCGTTTAAAGCATGTTTTCGGAATTTATGCATATTAATGCATAATTATGCAGGATTGCCAGCATTTTGACCTGCTGATTTTAAGAACTGTTATAATCTGTCTTGATATGTCGCCCCTTGCCTCTGAATATCGCGACACCAAATTAAGATCGAAAGACATTGATGATGTTTATTCGACATCTTGGGAGGAGAGACTTACGTGACACGTCCAAGCGATGATGTTCCTTTTGCTAGTGACTTTTTGATCCGCCCGAACCCGGCGGACCCAAAGTTGACTGAGCGGGTCAGTGGTGTTGATCAGGATGGTAACGTCGCTGAGACATCTGTGACTGTTGAGCGTCCCCTGACATTGTTCTTGAACGGACGCGAGATCGTGACGATGATGACGATCTGCGACCATCCGGATTATCTCGCGGTGGGGTATTTGCTGAACCAGAATATGTTGCGTGCCGACGATGTTGTGACCGGTATCGATTATGATGACGAGATTGAAGTTGTTGTGGTGCGTACCGAGCGTGAAACTGACTACGAAGAGAAGCTCAAGAAAAAGACTCTGACGTCGGGATGCGCGCAAGGAACGGTCTTTGGTGACGTGATGGAGAAGTTCGAAACCGTCGAGCTGAACCAGAATACGCGCCTGAAAACATCGTGGCTGTATACTCTGACCAAGAAAATCAATACGACACCGAGCCTGTATCTGGAGGCAGGTGCGATCCATGGCTGTATCCTCTGCCAAGAAGATAAGCCATTGATTTACATGGAAGATGTGGGCCGTCACAATGCCGTCGATAAGATCGCAGGCTACATGTTCATGCACGGCATCACGGGCGAAGATAAGATTTTTTATACCACCGGGCGCCTGACATCAGAGATGGTGATCAAGACTGTGCAGATGGGGATTCCCATCCTTTGTTCTCGCTCAGGTTTTACCGCCTGGGGTGTTGAATTAGCCCGCCAAGTGGGGCTAACGCTGGTCGGACGGGCGCGCGGCAAACGCTTTATTGCGCTCGCGGGTCAGGACCGGATCGACTTTGATATCGATGTCACAAAAGTTGAAGATGAGCCCAAAGGCATGGGTCGCAAAGGGGCTGAAGCTGAATGAGTGAGCCTGAAGAATTGACGCTGGAATGGAATGGGCCGATCATTCCCTTGGCGTACAAAGCAGATGAAGATCCAGATGTTATGCAGCAACCCTGTGTCTACATCTGTGAGATAAAATATGATACGAGGACCGCAATTTATGTTGGTCAGACAAAGAATTTCATTGATCGCATGTGCCAACATATCTCAGCAACGCTGAGCCTGACGTATTGGCTGCGAGGCCCTGATGGCACGTATGAAGACGGTGCTTACGAGCCCAAGGCACGGCATCACTATATAGAAGACCTAAAGAACGTTAAAACACATCAGGCGATGGCTGCTGATGCGATTGAGCGCATGGCATGGTATTACGCCGAGGTTGAGCCTGACGCATTACTGGCCACAGAGGGCATTATGATAAGAGCGGCCAAACGCATCGAAGAAAAATCTATTGGAACAGATGAGCCGATTGTTTGTGACAATGGGAACATGGGCCGATTGCCAACAGGTTCAGCCGTGATCATGAATACTGGCGCTGAGCGGCCTGTTGCATTGTTTGGCAGCCGTATTGTTTGGCCTGCAAAGGAAGCGGCATGAGTGATGAGAAGAAACCAATCGTTGGTGTGTTGCTTGCTGGTGGTTTGGCGCGGCGCATGGGTGGCGGAGACAAGCCAATGCGCGAGCTTGGAGAAAAGCCCATTCTGGATCACGTGATCGACCGCGCACGTCCTCAGGTTCATCATCTAATTTTGAATGCGAACGGCGATGCTGAGCGTTTCAAGAAGTATGGATTGCCTGTCGTTGCTGACGTTATTGAGGGTCATCAGGGCCCGCTCGCTGGTATCCTGACAGCTATGGAATGGGCGGCTGAGAATGTGCCTGGCGCTGAACACATCATCAGTTTTGCGACAGACGCACCGTTCTTGCCGCATAATCTTGTGGTGGAATTGATGGTGCCGATTAACGAAGGCGCTTCGCCGCTTTCTTGCGCCATTACTGGTGATCGGACACATCCCGTGTTCGGTGTCTGGCCCATCGCGCTTAAAGATGAATTGCGCAAAGCCATGATCGAAGAAGAGATGCGCAAGATCGATTTATGGACGGATCGGATTGGTATCACGCATGTCCCATTCCCGGTTGAGCCCGTTGATCCCTTCTTTAACGTAAATCGCCCGGAAAACCTCGAAGAGGCTGAAGGCTTGTTGTTGAAAATACAGGCGTCGGCGCCGGATATTCACGAGGTAATGCAACTGGGTGTTGTGATTGAACGCAAGGATAGCGATAGTCGATGGCAGGATTATGCCTATCAGCCGATTGCCGTGTTTCCG
>DGNZ01000102.1 GCA_002389175.1 Rhodospirillaceae bacterium UBA4479
GGTTGACCGTGGTCATGAGCCTGCATCAACTCGATATCGCCCGCAAATACGCCGACCGTGTCATCGCGCTCGCTGGTGGTCAGGTAACGTTCGATGGTCCGCCGGCTGAGTTAACCGATGAGGTTGTCGAGCGCGTATTTATGAAACCGGCTAGTGCGGTCGAGCAGGAATTGCGAGCCGAAGAAGCACGTGCCGCTGCGGAAGCCGCAAAATCATCGAGTGAAGCGAAGGCAGGAAGTGACAATGACTGATGCTGTAGCCGCAGGTATGTTCGATGCCGTGATGGAGCAGCGCCGGGCAAGTCGACGTCAGGTTCTGATCATCGGCAGCATCATTATTGTCCTAGGCTTATGGTCTGCCTGGGGTGCTGAGTTTAATTTAGCCAAATTAGCCATGGGCATGCCGGCTTTCTTTGATCTCTTTGCCCGCATGATGCCGCCTGATCTGAGCGTTATACCCGGCCTTATGGGGCCGATGATCGAAACCTTAGAAATGGCATTGCTCGGGACAACTATTCCGATCTTCTTTGCCTTGCCGCTGGCTTTTTTGTGCGCCGTCAACACGTCTCCTTATCCGGTCGTCAGCGTGTTCGCCCGCTTGTTAGTCGGTGCTTTTCGCACAGTTCCAGAATTGATTTGGGCCATGGTGCTTGTGACTGCCGTAGGCTTGGGGCCGTTCCCCGGCGTGATTGCTTTGACCCTGCACAGCATCGGCGGTTTAGGAAAATTCTATTACGAAGCCATTGAATCGACGGATCCTGGTATCATAGAAGCGATGGAAGCGGCAGGAGCCAGTCGTTTCAAGGTTATTTGGTTTGGTATCATGCCGAACGTGTTGCCGGTGATGATGTCGAGCACGTTGTTCTACTGGGAATACAATAACAGGGCCTCAACGGTCTTGGGCCTTGTCGGTGCTGGCGGCATTGGCCTTGCCTTGACCCATGCCCTGCAAGATTTCCGTTATCAGGAAGTGATTACTTGCCTGATCCTTATTGTGCTGATTTTGGTCGTAATTGACCGAATCAGTGCGTTCCTCCGAGCACGGATTATATGACGTGAGTAAAAGTAATTCAGCCGAACAAGCGATCACCGAAGCCATGCTGCAGGCGTCATCGCCAAAACTGACACCTATGCGCATGCTCATTTTGGCCATCGTCGCGGCCATTTATTGGGCATCGATACAAGGCACGGAAATAAGTCTGAACGACATCATCACGGGGATGCCGGCCATCTTCGATTTGCTTAGCCAAATGTTCCCGCCTGATTGGGGATATCTCAAGGAGCTCTTGCCAAGGGTAATCGAGACGCTACAAATCGGTATCATCGCAACCATCATTGCTTCTATCTTGTCGTTGCCGCTTGCTTTCCTTGCGGCTAAGAACGTGTCCCCACATCCGTTGATTTACATCCCCATTCGATTTTTCCTCACAGTCTGCCGGGGGGTATCGGAAATTATCTGGGCGTTGCTGTTCGTCGTTGCCGTAGGTCTGGGGCCATTTGCGGGGGTTATTGCGCTGATCATTTACTGTGTCGGGGTTATCGGAAAGCTACTCGCCGAAGCCGTTGAAGCTGTTGACCCAGGCCCATTGGAAGCGATGGAAGCGGCAGGCGCAAGCCGCTGGAAAGTGTTTCTCTATGGTGCTTGGCCTCAGGTCCTACCGCTTTATCTCAGCTACTGCCTTTATTACTGGGACCACAATACACGGCAAGCTGTCGTGCTCGGTTTCGTTGGCGCTGGTGGTGTCGGCTATGCCTTGTTCTTCAACATCAGCACTTATTATTTTGAGAAAGCCATGATGGCGATGATTGTGCTGATTTTGATGATCGTGATCATCGACCGGTTCTGCCTTTTTCTGCGCCAGCGGATTATCTAGGCCGCGCCCGGCGCTCCTTGGTTGTCAGGGTGTTTTGACGACGGTGACGCCGATCATGCAGTCCCGCGTGATAAGGTCAGCAAGGGCTTCTTCCGATAGGCCCTCGGTTCCGGTCGACCGCATAGGAATGACCATATACCTGCAGTCGGCCGTCGAATCATGCACGCGCACTTCGACGTCATCTGGAATGATGGTGCCGAATTCCTTTAGTACGACACGGGGCTCTCGGACAGTTCGTGACCGATAGGCGTGGGACTTGTACCAATCAGGTGGCAGGCCAATCAGCATGCGCGGGTAACATGAGCAGAGCGTACATACAATTACGTTGTGAACAGAGGGCGTGTTCTCGACGGCACGAATAGGTATCGAACCGGCATCCAGACCCAACTCCGCTGCCGCATCGTTGACGTCAGCCAGCATTCGTTCCTTATAGGCTTGGTCGACCCAGGCACGTGCAATCATGCGGGCACCGTCGGCGGGTTTTTTCGCATCCATTTTTTCAAGTTGCTGGCGAAACGTATCGGCGCTGAAAATAGCCTTTTCGATTAACAATTCTGTGACCGCTTTTGCCATCACTTGATATCGTGTGGCATCGCTATCCTCTACGTCCGGTTGGTGAGGGTGTGGCGCCTCGTGATCATGATCGTGGTCGTGGTGATGGATAGGCTCGAGTGAAGAGTGCTCTTTCTTCAAGGCACGGTCCGAAGTCCAGTTTCTCTCGACGTCACTCATTTTTTGACCCATCTCGTCAACGCTGAATACGCCTTTCTGCAGGAAGATATCTGATAGTGCCAATATCCATCGTTCGTAATAGCTCAATGATTTGTACACATCGGGACCCAATTCCTCGACGTTACGCCGTAACTCATCGACCGTCAGCACCCCCCGCTCTTTGTCGGAAACCAGTCGCATAATTGAATCGATCTGCTTCTCCCAATAGGCGAAGTCGTGGCCGTTCTTTTCGATGGCG
Source organism: Rhodospirillaceae bacterium UBA4479 (assembly GCA_002389175.1). GTDB lineage: Bacteria > Pseudomonadota > Alphaproteobacteria > Rhodospirillales > Casp-alpha2 > UBA4479. The sequence continues at coordinate 2,844 of DGNZ01000102.1, forward strand.
CCATCGCTCAGGCCTCCTAAATCATGGGGACGTCGGATATGGTTGATCATGATGTTAGTTCCTTCGGAATAGGGTAACGTTGCCCGTGGATCGGAGCCAGTAGACGCGGTGCTTGCCGACTATATTCAAAATAGCACGATAGCATCTTGCGATGATAGGTGTCTTGAATTGCTGTTTAGCCCCAGCGCATTATGCGAGGAACTAGCATTTTGGCCTGTCTCTCCATTTTATTGACCGCGCTATCATAGGTTTGAATAAGCGTTTCCAAGTACGCCCTCTCGCCCGGATCATCCTCGTCTTCTAAAGCTGCTCGGACTCCATTCATTTTAGCCTCGAGAGGGAGAGTATGAGATTAGAAAACGCAGTTCCTATAACTGACCCTCACGAGGCTCTCTTCCGCTTTGGGTCAGAAGCGATCAAAAAATAAGCAAAAAATTAGGCCTGGTCTGAACTCAAGAGCGGTCCAAATCTACGAACTGATGGCCATATATCAATAATGTACTGAGTGCCCTTTATGATGCGTCCCTGTGTGAACGGAAATTCAAACATGGTTAACGGGAAGACCGACATTTCGAGCAATCATCATATGTGTTGATGAATGGTAGGAGCTTGAACAAATCCTACTCCCGAAACCATAAAAAAACCCTTTATATCAATGAGATAGGGGGGTGCGTTCGGAATTCATCACGCTGAAATATCTGTGGAAGCAAGGTGAGTGTAGAAGAATGAAGCTACCTGAACGTCGATGTTACAAAGTTCGATGCAAATCTAATATTCTTGGACCAATGAAACTCTGTTGCGAATTTCAGCTATGTGTTTGGGGCCAACCTCGCAGCATCCACCGATCAATGTTGCCCCATGTTCCACCCATTTCATTGCATGGTCGGCATAGTCTGAGGGGCCAAGGTCGTCTCGTTGTTTTAGAGTGTCGACTGTGCCGCCTGCTTTAAGAGCGCTGATAGAAGTAAAACCGTTCGCCAATCCACCAAACCTTACGTTCAATTTTTTTAGAATGGTCATCGACTGCTCAACAGATTCGGGAATGGAGCAATTTACCATTACAGCTTGAGCGCCAGATTTAAGCGCGACGTCAATTCCACTTTGAAGAGATTCACCGGAACGAAGCCGCGTTCCATCTGTATCGCTCACAGTGAACGAAATCCAAACGGGCTTTCCTGTGTATAGAGCCGCATCGCAGACAATTTTTGCTTCACGTACGGTAGAAAGTGTCTCTCCAATAAATAGATCAACGCCAGGGGCCTGTAGTTCGACGATCTGTTTGTAACTAGATAAGCATTGGTCGTCATTTGGCACCAGTTCATGATGATAGCTTGCAACCAATGGGGGGAGGCAGCCTGCGATCTTTATTGATTTTCCCGCTTGTTGCCGAGCGGTCTGAGCCGCCTGCAGAGCAGCTTTCTGCAAGGGTTCAAACAGCGAGATTTCAGCATCACGCTCTAACCTTTCAGGTGTCGCCGAATAAGAATTCAGACTTATTATTTCTGCACCTGCGTTGATATAGTCACGATGTAGTTCAATAACCAATTCCGGATTATCCAGCATCACTTGTGAAGACCATAAAGGCGAAGCTGGCTTCCCGCCCCGTCGATAGAGTTCTTGCCCCATGCCGCCGTCAAGTATCGTAATTTCATCAGCCAACGCGCCATCTCCTTGACCGAGACTAAAACAACCATTCTACCAAAAGCGCGTAGAATTCTTATGATGCATGTTCCAATTCCATAACAACCCACACAGTAACTTCTGGCTTAAACGTCAGGATACGAACTCGCTCGGGCATCTCGATATAGCTTAATCGCAGATACTGCAATATCCACATCGAATACACGACCAATCGCCAAGATACCAATGCGCTTAAGACGATGTGGGTCAAATTGAATTTCCGTACGATGGGGGTCGAAATCATCAAAAGGAAGTTGAAATGTTGTCCAAGTTTCTGACGCTATAAACGCAGTGCGATAAGATTGCCAAGGACGAGCCAGTTGATCCGTGCGAAGACGAATGTCATACGCTTCACCGTTGCCATATACATCAATTTCAATGCCGCTCCACTCTGAAGCATTAAAAGGGTGTGCATCTGAATGAAGATCGAAGGCCATCTGAAGAAAACCCCCATTATTCTGAAGCGACACACGTCCTGTAAGACGAGTTGCTAATCGTTCTGCAACTTTCTCTGTTTTAATTTCACCCGAAGAAACGCCCCCCATCACCGTATCGGAAACATATTCCCAAGCTGGTGTGAGATGCATCGTTTGATCTTTCAATTTAGGTTTTGGGGTCAACTTTTCTGGTTCACACGAATAGAAAGCTCTTCTGCAGACTCTTTGCGTTCGCTGTAACGGTCGACCAAGTATGGCATTTGAGCGCGTGTCAAAAGGGTGAATTTAATGAGTTCTTCCATAACATCGACCATTCTGTCGTAATAAGGAGAGGGTTTCATGCGCCCATCTTCATCAAATTCCAAAAACGCTTTTGGTGTTGAAGACTGATTTGGGATCGTCAAAAGCCGCATCCATCGACCTAGAATACGCAACTGATTAACTGCATTGAAACTCTGAGATCCACCGCAAACTTGCATGACGGCAAGAGTCTTACCCTGGGTCGGGCGCACGGCTCCTAACGCGAGTGGAATCCAATCAATTTGTGACTTCATTATTCCGGTCATCGCGCCGTGGCGCTCTGGTGAACACCAGACCATGCCTTCACTCCAGGTGACCAAATCGCGTAACTCTGCGACTTTTGGATGCGATGCATCTTCATCATCAGGTAATGGTAAACCAGATGGATTAAACGTCTTCGTTTCTGCGCCTAAGAGCTCTAAGACCCTCGAGGCTTCTTCAGTCATGAGCCGACTGAAGGATCTTTCGCGTAAAGAACCATAGAGTAAAAGAATTCGTGGGGCGTGTGTGCTGGGGGCGGCTGGAAATAGTTTCTTTTTATCAATCCCGATAAAATCTTCGGGCACGATATTTGGCGTATCAGACACATTTTTCTCCATCAATGCTTAGGTTGATGATTGTTTCTCGTCGGTCTTATAAGCGCTTAGACGGACGCTGATATCAAAGTCATTAAGCCGCTTCAAGTAACAGCATCCCATAAAGCTGATCTGGATCTGACCAAAGCTCGTTGACTGACCAGTCCGCCTGTTTCGCAATTGCGGTCAGACCCTCAACAGTGAACTTTCGTGAGTTTTCGGTGTGAATGGTCTCGCCAGATTTGAATGCGAACGAATGACCTTGAATGGTTACTGATTGATCACATTGGCTGACCAGATGCATTTCGATTTGTGATGCGTCTTCATTCCAGCGGGCTTCGTGGTGGAAGTTCGTGAGATCAAAATCCGCGTCCAATTCCCGGTTAATCCGGACCAGCAAGTTCATGTTGAAGTTCGCTGTAACGCCCTGGGCATCATCATAAGCATCAATTAAAATCGACGGTTCTTTTTTTAAATCAGCGCCAACTAAGAACAGCGCATCCTTACCAAGTTGATCATGCACAGTGCGCAAAAACGTCGAGATTTCAGCATCTGACAGATTGCCGATAGTGGAACCCGGGAAAAATCCCAGCACAGTTGGTGCGTTTTGAAAGTCAGAACGGCTAGGGCCACCTGCCATGAAATCGCCGACCCACGGTTTGACGCTCAATCCTGGAAATAGCGTTTCAATGGACTTGGCGGCATCGCGGACAAAACCATCCGATATGTCGACAGGCCAAAAGGAGGAGGGTTCCAAAAGAGCCGCCAGCAATGTTCGGGTTTTAATCGATGCTCCGGCACCATATTCGACGACGGCGGTTCCTGCGCCTAAGCGCTGTGCCAAGCCATCAACACGCTGTTCTAGTATCGACTGTTCAGTACGCGTTAAATAGTATTCCGAAAGATGTGTGATTTGTTGGAATAATTCAGATCCCCGGTCATCATAAAACCATATACACGGCAGAGACTTTTGAGATTGCGAAAGACCTGCACGTACATCGTCCAGCAAATCCAGGTTAACCACCGTATCGGTTGTCATGATGCGTCCTTTGCCAATCGCAATCCAGAAAACTGCCAACGCTTATCAGGATGGAAAAAATTGCGATAGGTGGCGCGGGTATGGTTGGCGGCAGTGACGCACGACGCACCGCGCAGCACCATTTGCCCGCTCATGAATTTACCGTTGTATTCGCCAACTGCGCCATTGTCTGGTTTAAAACCAGGATAGGGGCGAAATGCACTCGATGTCCATTCCCATACGTCTCCAAAAAGGCCAACCAGCGGGTTTTCTTTGGTCGCTCGCGGTTGTGGGGCTGGTCGCAATCTACCTGTGCCAGCGTTATTGCCATCGGTAGATGGTTCTCTGGCTGCGTTTTCCCATTCGAACTCGCTTGGTAGTCGATGCCCGGTCCAGGTCGCAAAGGCATCGGCTTCAAAGAAACTGACCTGACATACTGGAGCGTTCATATCTACAGGCTGAAAACCGCGGAGCGTCATGTTCCACCATTCATCATCCCGGCGTTCCCAATACAACGGGGCGATCCACTCGTCTTGTTGGCAGCGGGCAAAACCATCCGATAACCACAATCGAGATTCCTGGTAACTGCCGTCAGAAATGAAATCCGCCCACTGTTGATTAGTGACTGCATGCGTTGCCAACGCATAAGGATGCAGCAATACGTCGTGGCGCGGTCCTTCACAATCAAATGCGAATTCATCGCTCGACTGTGTGTCAGCTCCGATGGAGGTGACACCGCCATCGAATGCAACCCAACCGGTGCGGTCGTGCGCAGGGTCCATCTGTAGGGGCTTGGAAGGTGAAAATGCTGGTTTGATGGGGCTTTGCGCAAACAGATGAAGGATATCCGTCAGCAATAATTCTTGGTGCTGTTCTTCGTGTGCAATGCCGAGCGCCATCAAAGGTGCGATATCGGTATTCCCGGATTTCAGAATTCCCAAGACGTGCGCGTTTACATGCTGTCTGTATTCCAACACATGGTCGAGCGTCGGACGCGTCAACATCCCGCGCATGGGCCGCGCATGCCGAGGACCAATGCCGTCGTAATAGGAATTGAACAGATATTGAAACTGGTCATCAAAGCGTGCCTGTTCGCCGCGAAGCGGGGCGACGATAAACTCTTCGAAAAACCAAGTGGTGTGCGCGAGATGCCATTTCGCAGGGCTGGCATCCTCCATCGATTGCACTGTTGCATCAGCATCCGACAAGGTTTCTACCAGGGATTCTGATCGTTGTCGCAGGTTGTGAAATCGGTCTGCAAAGTCAACTGTAATATCTGTCGATTTAGATTGGGGGCGCGTCTCGCTCATTTTGTCTCAATGGCCTTTGTCAGTTGGAATGCTATTAAGCATTTTAGCGCAATGGTTCTTTTGGATTTCTGCGCGCTCAAAATGCTCTGCTCTACGCATGTTGGCAAGAATTACGTCGCACTTTGTAATCTGATATCTGAATACCTTGTGATCGCGCTTTTTTTTCAATGTACCGGGCTTTAAGGCGAATTTTAGTGGCCAGGGATGGTAGCCGCAGCGACTCACGCCATTGTTCTTGATGCTTTTATTCTTGAAACCGTTTTACTGATACCGGCACTTAGTCATCGTCGACAATCACTAGATCAACAAACAAAGCGTTAGCGCTGTTTTCCAAAGCATCTTGAAAGGCTTCTTCGGAAAGGCCTTCAGGGAGTCGAACTTTTGTGTCGGCAGCAAATAACTTTTCTCCGCTGACAGGCGCAGAATCTATGCGGGTTTCCATTTCTTCTACACTTGCACCAAGTTTTGCGATGGTGCGTGTTAACTCGTGAAGAATACCAGGTTGGTCTGGCCCAATAATTTCAAAAGCGAGGAGCGGTGTGTCGACTGTTTTCGTGGCACCCGCGTCCTGGACCATGATCTGGAAGCCGTCTTCCTCTAGTGCAGTGAACGCATTTTTAAGGTTGGCCACATGTGTATCAGGCAACGAAATGCGCACGACGCCTGTGAATGTTTCGGCCAAGTGTGCCATCCGACTTTCTAGCCAATTACCGCCGTGCTCTGCCACAATTTCAGCAACCTGCTCTACAACACCGGGTCTGTCCCTGGCGATGAATGCGATGATCAGTTCGTTCGGCATGATGTTTTCCAGTGCTTCCAATCTAACGATGTGGTTTTCCACAACTTGTAGTTGCTGTTTGGGTTATAGTCTTCTCCTATAACCAATAGCATTTTGTTCGATTTTGCTATGTTGGCCGACGAAAGTGGCATTTACTAGTCAAATGTCTATGTGACGTGGGCGTTTTGCAAACGGGAGAAAGCCATGCTGTTAAGCCATTTCGTGAGGGCGATGTCTGTATTTCTGTTTGCGAGTTTAATGTGGCCGTCATTTGGGCAGGCCGACGGATTGCAATTTTTTAAGATTGGTTCCGGATCAAAAGGCGGTGTCTATTACCCCATTGCTTATGGGATCGCGACGGCCATCTCAAATCCCCCTGTTTCAAAAAGCTGCGCCCAAGGTGGAAATTGCGGTGTGCCTGGTTTGGTCGGATCAGCGGAATCTACGGGTGGTTCTGTTGAGAATGTTGATGGGCTAACCATGCAGAAATTTCACGCCGGGATTGTGCAATCTGATGTTGCTTACTGGGCGTACACGGGCACCGGGCCCTTTAGAACCCGAAAGCGGAATGAAGATCTGTGTGCTATCGCGAGTTTATATAACGAGGCATTCCATCTCGTTGGTTCTGCAACGGCGAATATCAATGATGTTAACGACCTAAAAGGAAAACGTGTTGCCCTTGGTGCTTTAGGGTCGGGTTCCTTGATTGGTGCGCAATTGGTGGTGCGTGCGTATGGATTTGCCGAAAATAAAGATTTTCAAATGGTTGAAGCAGATTTCCAGTCAGCACAGAAGATGATGGCTGCAGGTGATATTGATGCATTTGCTTATGTGACGGCTTTTCCGAATGACGCGATCAATAAGATGACCAAGACCACTGGTGCGCGTGTTGTTTCAGTATCGGGAAAAGGCCGTGACAAGTTGGTCAAACGGTTTCCGTTTTATACGGCTGAGAAAATTCCTACGGGAACGTATGCGGGCCAAGATGTCGATAAGGAAACCTTGGCTGTGCCAGCTTTGTGGATATCGAGAAAATCTGTTACCGATGATCGGATTTACGATGTGACAAAGGCATTTTGGAAAAATCCAGCGTCACGGGGTATCATGGACGATGCGCATGAGCGGGGCAAAAATGTGACCCTGCGGACGGCATTTAAAGGTGTTTCAATTCCATACTGTGATGGCGCCAAGAAGTTTTATCGAGAGATTGGAAAGCTGCGATAAAGATTTCAACCCCATCGGCTTTGTAGCCATTTAAATCTTCGCCAGGCTGATCCGAAAGAAACTACTGCCGTCTGATGCAAATTCCAGCGTCAGATCACCATTCATCGCGCGCATGATGGCGCGGCTAATCGGAAGGCCAAGCCCCGCACCTTGATTGCTCCCCGCACTTGAACCGCGGGCAAACTTTTCAAATACACTGGAAGCTTCTTCGCGCGATACCCCACCACCGTTATCTATGATGTCGATATAGATATAGAGTTCGCTTGAGTGCGTCCGGACATGAATGTTGGGTATTTCCGACGTATTGTACTTCACCGCATTCGACAAAATATTGATCAGCACTTGGCGCAAGCGATCATCGTTGGCTTTTGTTTTGAGGCCTTTGATGTCACCGCTGATTTCCACGTTCACACCAGCCTTGTGGGTGATGCCAGCTATGGTGTCGATGGCCCGCATAACGGCTGTGTGGGTCTCAACTTCATCCAAGATCAATTCCGTGCGGCCAGCTTCGAGGCTGCTAATGTCCAGAATTTCGTCGAGCAATCGTGTCAGTCGAATGCTCTCGTCATGAATAATGGACAAAAAGCGTGATGCTGTTTCTGGTGAAGTGTCTTTGTTTTCTATCAAAATTTCAGCAAACGATCTTACGGATGTCATGGGAGTTCTAAGCTCGTGGCTGACTTGGCTAAGAAATTCATCCTTTTGCGCATCCAGTGTTCGCAATCGTTCGTTCACGACGCGTAGCTGCCGCGCAGTTCGTTCCAATGCCGCAGATTTTTCTGCTAATTGTCGCGATGTCTCGATGAGTTCTTGGGTCTCATCGGCAATATCGATCAACTCGCTCATGCCGACGGTTTGTCCGCCGGCAATCCTGGTCACCATGGCATGAGCGGAAGCCGCCCCAATGGATCCTGCAAGCTCTCGTTCTAGTCGCAAAATGACAGAATCTGTAGGATGGGGGAGCCCGCGATTTATGCCCTGTGCCAATGCCATTTCATCGAACAGGTCGCGTGCAGGTTGGGAACCCAGAATTCTTTGCGCCAATATGTACAGATCTTCTGTTTCTGCAGTGCCGCTAGTTTGTGTCGTCGGGGCCCCGCCTGCTGATCGATATACATCAACAAATAGCGTCCCTTGTAGTCGCTCCAAAACATCAGACTGGGTGAAGCATGATACAACGATGAACAGCAGCGCATTTATCCCGACACTCCAGACCACCGCGTGAACTAAGGGGTCTAACCCAGTCAGACCAAGGAGCGCTTGCGGGCGCAAAATATCTAATCCCCAAGGTCCATTAGCGAGCACTTCAGAACTCAAGATGAAATGGCCGCCAAAGCTTGGTAAGAAAAGCGTGTAGGCCCACAAGCTTGCGCCTGCGATAAGGCCTGCGATGGCGCCGATACGCGTCGCCCCCCGCCAGAAAATACCCCCGACGAGGCTTGGCAAAAATTGTGCTACGCCGACAAACGCAATCAACCCGATGGCCGCAAGGGCTTCTGACCCACCACTCACATAGAAGTATAAGAATCCAAGCCCCAGAATAACGGCAATGCTCACACGTCGAGATATCAGCAAAAGGTTTCTGACGTCACCGCTCACAGCTTGGTTTGCCGCTAACAACCGAAGCGCAATCGGCATCACAATGTGGTTCGAGACCATGGTTGAGACGGCAATCGCAGCGACGATCACCATAGATGTTGCGGATGAGAAGCCACCCAGGAATGCAAACAACGCAAGTTCATTGCGTTCAGCCGCGAGTGGCAGTGTCAGCACATATAAATCGGGATTGGCGCCAGCTGGCATGACCTTAAGGCCGACAAGGGCGATCGGCATGATGAACAATGTCATCCCAAAAAGATATAGTGGAAACAGCCATGATGCGGTGGCGAGTTGTTTTTCATCAATATTTTCGACGACTGTGACTTGAAATTGTCGCGGCAAACAAATGACTGCGGTCGCAGATAAGAAGGTCAGAATGATCCATCGTGGTCCGAAAATGTCACCGCTTCCTTGGATGACCTCGTTGGGAACGTTCGCAAATACATCGGCAAACCCATCAGCCACAAAATATGTCGCATAAACTCCAACGGCGATCAGCGCCAATAATTTGACGATGGCTTCTAACGCGATTGCTGCGACCACCCCGTGGTGACGCTCGTTCGCATCCAGATTTCGAGTCCCGAAAAGGATTGTGAACAACGCCATGCCCGCCGCGACCCAAAAGGCGGTCGTAACACCATCGGCACCAGTGGCGATAACCTGATAACTACGTGTCACCGATTGAAGTTGCAGGGCAATGTAAGGTGTGGTCGCGGTGACAGCGATTAATGTGACCAACACTGCGAGGCTTGAGCTTTTGCCATAGCGAGAAGAGATCAAATCGGCGATTGAGGTAATTCGATGCGCGCGACCAATTCGAACCAATTTCCTAAGCAGCCACCACCAGCCGACGAAAACCAACGTGGGTCCAAGATAGATCGTGATGAATTCCAAACCATTGCGCGCGGCAGAACCCACTGCGCCGTAGAATGTCCATGATGTGCAATAGACTGAAATTGAAAGGGTATAAATGACAGGCGAGTGTAGCCAATTGATTGGGCGCTCTCGCGTGCGTCGGTCAACGATGAAGGCGACAGTAAAAAGCAAGAACACATATGCAAGACATGCGGCCAATAGGATATTGACGGATAACATCAGTCCAAACCTTGGCCAGTTGAATCACCTTCGCGGGATTTGTCGCTATCGCGGAGGCGTGGGGCCATGATCGCCGCACCAACAATCAATAAGGCCCAGACAGTGAACATGTAGAACACCGTATAGGGTATGCCAAAGATACTTCCTTCAAACAGGGATGTGCGGACAATCGGGGGCATCATGAGGATGAACCCAACAATCAAAAGGGCGACAGATTTATCGCGGGTTTTACGCCTGGATAACTGAAGATCCGAGTTCCCCGCCATGCCTGATCCTTAAGTTATATCAGTTCTCTGTATTCAGCTCTTTTGTTCGCTGGCAAGTTGATTGATCGCATCGACGATTTCCGCATTCGCAAAAGGCTTCGTGATGAACATGTCGGCGCCAATATCCATTGCCGTTTCCCGGTCTTCGCGTTGACCTTTGGCCGTTAGCATCAATGTTGGAAGAGATTTGGTTCGGTCATCAGCGCGAATACGACGAAGAACTTCGTAGCCGTCTAGTTCGGGTAGCATGACATCTAGCACCAATACATGAGGTACGTTGTCCAATGCAGATTGCAGGGCGGAACGTCCGTCCGTCTCAACATCTACATGATAACCAGCGCGCTCTAGTAAGAACGTTAATGACTCGACTATGTGTGGCTCGTCTTCCGCGAGCAGAACCCGGATGCTCATTTCCGTATTTCCTCCCAGCCTGTATCTGTCTTAACGCAGATATCCGACATAATTAGACGTTATCTTGGCCTTCGCTTCAACTTCAGAGTTGATTTATTCGATAAGCGGGTCTTCAACCCTGTGGGCACAAGTGAATCTTGGACACGTTCTGCAACTGGGCCCGACCTCTTCGATAAGGACATCCCTATCAGGTGCATACACTGTTAAGGGGGCGTCTTCTTCGCTAATCGCAATCATATCAGTGACGTAATGTCGGGGTTTCCCAAAGCCAATGGGACCTATATGGCGAGCGCGTGCAACGAACACAAAACGAGCGCCAGAAGGGAAAACAGTTCTTTGGCGGATAACGGTTTCTGGCGATTGTTGTGCACGGTATAGGACCCAAAGCGGGCAGGCGGCGGCGTACCTCGGTACATTTAGTCCATCAATTCCAAGAATTTCTATAATACTACCGGCAGCATTTGAGCACATATATCCAAATTTCGGGGTCTCGGGCGACGGTGCTAGGGCCGTCAATCGATGGCAAACGATCTCAACTTCGGCAGAAAATTTTTCAGCCAAGCTCTCGATATCAAAAAACATGCGTTTTGCAGCATCTTCGAATTCTTCCATGGGTAAAATGACGGCACCAATGGCATAGTCTCGAAGCATTCGTACGGCACGTTTTCGGGCAGCGGCTGTTTCGATCTCTGATTGTTCATTGACGAAGTCTTCGATGAAGGTGCCGAGCCTGTCTTCGCACAAGGCTTCTGCATTAGCGCGACGAGATAGGGGCTGAGATTCTGTCAGGAGTTCAGAGAGTGCCTTGGTCGCATCTTCAATTTCTTCGAATCGATTTTGGCGTGCGTTAAATAAGGCTTCGACTTCATCAATCGGTGTGACGGCTTGGTCCGTATCTTCTGAACGATCCAGATAAACGGCCAGTGCTTCGCCAATTTCAGAAAGCGCGATGGTTTCTTCGTGAATAATCGCATTGAAACGATCGCGACGAACATCGGACAAGTCTGGAAAATCGCGCAAAATTTCTGATGCCGATCTTATTGAAGCAATCCGCGTCAGCATTCGATGAACGGTTTCGTTCAAGAATGGGTCGTTCGATAAACGATCCGACAGGCTTGCAACGCGCGCATTTGCGTCGCGTTCTGATTTGGAAACAGAGGCAAGCATCTTTGCCCACCCTGGGAACCGTCCAATCAACTCGCTGATCCGATCTCGTTCTGTCCCTAAATCTTTGAAAACGGGGGCAAGGGATATCTCATGCAGTGTTTCTAGTAGATGACGTTCTGAAATATCATCCAGATCGGCCATTGTCAGACCGAGCGCATCGGCCACTCGCTTTAATAATCCACCGGCGATGCGGCGCTTATTCCATTCAATAAGATTGAGGTAAGGTGCTGAAATTTCTACTCGGCGTGCGAGTTCTGCCTGGGTTAGTCCCAGTTCCCGGCGACGTTGGCGAATCCTCGTTCCAATAATCGCGCTTAGCATGAGTATATAAATCCCTTATTTTTCAAGGGTTTTTGCATCTGCGTTGTCAATCATTTACAATTTTGCAACGCAACATTAATAATAATTTACAAAAAAACCCAATAAAGTCAAGTAGTTATTTACGTATTAACAAAAATAAGACACTATACGCCTTGGGCGAGGAGGTCGTCCTTGGGTAGAGAATGGAAAGCACTCCAAATAAAATGCCTTCTTGCCAACAATATTTGAAACAAACCGGGAGACATCCTAATGAGTAAGTTTAACATTAGCCGACGTGGCCTTATTAAAGGTACAGCGGCACTTGGTGCCGGTATCGCCGCACCTACTGTATTCTCAAGCGACGTTTGGGCAGCAGGATACACGAACGAACCTAAAGGCAGTACAGTGACCTTTGGCTTCAACGTTCCACAATCTGGCGCTTATGCCGATGAAGGTGCAGATGAGCTTCGCGCATACGAGCTGGCAGTTGAGCACCTCAATGGTGGCGGCGATGGCGGCATGCTGAATACGTTCTCATCGAAGGCGCTAACAGGTGACGGCGTTAACGGTAAGAAAGTCATATTCGTCACGGGCGATACGCAGACCAAATCAGACGCAGCGCGCGCAAGTGCAAAACGGATGATAGAAAAAGAAGGCGCAGTCATGATCACTGGCGGTTCTTCGTCCGGTGTTGCTATTGCTGTTCAAGGCCTTTGCCAAGAAGCAGGCGTCATCTTCATGGCTGGTTTGACCCATTCCAACGACACAACGGGTAAAGATAAACGCGCCAATGGCTTCCGTCATTTCTTCAACACTGAAATGACAGGTGCTGCGTTGGGTCCTGTGCTCAAGAATGCTTTCGGTTCCGACCGTACCGCATATCATTTGACTGCAGATTATACCTGGGGTTGGAGCCAAGAGGGTTCAATTAAGAAGTACACTGAGAAAGCTGGCTGGAAAACTGCAGCTGCTGTTCGTACACCTTTAGGTGCTGGTGACTTCTCTCAGTACATTACGCCCGTTCTGAATTCTGGTGCTGACGTGCTGGTTCTGAACCACTATGGCCGTGACATGGTCAACTCGTTGACACAAGCGGTTCAGTTCGGTCTGCGCGATAAGCAGGTAAACGGTAAAGACTTCGCGATCGTTGTTCCACTTTACAGCCGTTTGATGGCTCAAGGTGCTGGTGAGAACGTTAAAGGGATCTTTGGTTCGACGAACTGGCATTGGTCTCTGCAGGATGAAGGTTCCAAAGCCTTTGTTAAATCGTTCGGTCAGAAATATGGCTTCCCGCCATCACAGGCTGCGCATACGACTTATTGCCAAGCAATCTTGTATGCTGATGCATGTCAGCGTGCTGGTACCTTCATGCCATCCGGCGTTGGTGCCGCGCTAGAGGGCTTTAAATTCGATGGTATGGGTAACGGTCCGACCGAATACCGTGCAGAAGATCATCAGTGCTTCAAAGATGTCTTGGTTGTGAAGGGTAAAGAAAACCCATCATCCAAGTTTGACGTTCTTGAGGTTGTTGAAGTCACGCCACGTTCGCAGGTTGAATACCCTGCCAGCTTGCTTGGAGGAGAGCTTGGCCCGTACAATAACGGTGGCTAAGTCCTAAAACTTTAGCAAAACCAAAAGTCTATGTGTCCCCGGCTTCGTGCCGGGGGCATCTAGAACGACCAGAGGCATGTGAAAATGGACGCAATATTTCTGCAGATTTTGAATGGACTGGATAAGGGCGGTGCTTATGCACTTATCGCTCTTGGATTGACCATTATTTTTGGCACCCTCGGGGTTGTTAACTTTGCGCACGGTGCATTGTTCATGCTGGGCGCATTTTGCGCCGTTACGATCCAATCTATCATGACGCTCGAAAGTGTGACAATTGACCCGACGAAGTTAACCGCTTGGGGCACTCCTTCGGAAATCCGCGTGCCATATATCGAGTCATGGTTTGGCGAATTTGGCACGACACTAATAGATTACTCCGTTCCCGTTTCCATCTTGGTCGCGATCCCTGTCATGTTGCTCATTGGCATCATTATGGAACGCGGCCTTATTCGTTATTTTTATAAAAGACCACATGCTGATCAGATTTTGGTGACGTTCGGCTTGGCTATTGTTTTACAAGAAATCATCAAGAGTATTTATGGCGCGAACCCAATTCCGCAGCCTGCTCCTGAAATTGCAACAGGAATGATCGATTTTGGTATTACTATCGGATTTGAAGCTGGAAATGTCGTTTATCCGGCCTGGCGTCTGATCTATTTCTTGTTTTCCTTAGTAGTTATCGCTGCTGTTTTTTCATTCCTTCAATTCACGACGTTCGGGATGGTCGTGAGGGCCGGGATGGCGGATCGAGAGACGGTTGGTCTCCTTGGTATTGATATTGATAAGCGGTTCACCATCGTGTTCGGTATGGCGGCCGTTGTCGCTGGTCTTGCTGGTGTGATGTATACCCCAATCCTTAGCCCAGATTATCATATGGGGATGGACTTTTTG
>DGNZ01000339.1 GCA_002389175.1 Rhodospirillaceae bacterium UBA4479
CGGCCTGGGTGATGCGGCGGGTGTCCTTGCCTACAAAGAGCTCGTTTCGTGGGGTGGTAAGCTTGGTATTCAGCAAACTGAAATGATCATTCCGTGGGTCTTTGCCCTGCTGACAGCATCATCAACAGTCATTGCGCTGGGTATGAGACCACGCGACTGGTTGAGTGCCGCCAAGGCAACATGGGCTGCATCACTGCAAGGCATTAGCCTGGCACGCCGGGGTATCCAGGCCGCAAATTCGGCACGTGAACATTCTGCCGATCTGATTGATCGCGCACGCGGCGCCATCGCCCGTCGGAAATCCGACACCAACATTGATAATGATGATGAAGCCTTTGCCATCCGTGACGATGATGATTTCGATGATGACGGGTTTGAGATCGATCTGCGCAACAGTTCATCCGTTCGCGCCGGGCCCGCCGCCGTGGCACCCAAGGTTGAGCCACGTAAAAAACAGGCTAAGACCGGCAAAAAAGCCATCGCACGCAGCCAACAAAGTTTACCGCTGGGTGATTCCAGCGACTACGACATTCCGCCGTTGGATATCCTTGACCTGCCCGTTGAGACCAAGGGCGAGACCCGTGAAAGCCGTGAAGCGCTGCAACAAAATGCGCGTTACTTATCAACGGTGCTCGAAGAATACGGCGTCAAAGGCGAGATCGTAAAAGTCCGCCCCGGCCCCGTTGTCACATTGTATGAACTAGAGCCCGCGCCCGGCACCAAGACATCGCGTGTGATCGGATTGTCCGATGACATCGCGCGCTCAATGAGTGCGGTATCGGTTCGTGTCGCCGTGGTCCCTGGTCGCAACGTCATCGGGATTGAAATGCCAAACGCGGGGCGCGAGACCGTGCACTTGCGCGAGCTTTTGGCATCCAACGATTTTGAAAAGACCAAGGCAGAGCTGCCACTGGCACTCGGCAAAGACATTGGCGGCGGTCCCGTCACTGTTGATCTGGCCAAGATGCCACACCTGTTGATCGCGGGTACCACGGGTTCTGGTAAGTCCGTTGCCATGAACACGATGATCCTGTCGTTGCTCTATAACCTGTCGCCGGATCAGTGCAAATTCATCATGATCGATCCCAAAATGTTGGAGCTGTCGGTCTATCAAGATATTCCGCATTTGTTGACGCCCGTCGTGACCGATCCGACCAAAGCGGTCGTCGCACTGAAATGGGTCGTCCGCGAAATGGAAGACCGCTACCGCAATATGAGCCAGATGGGTGTGCGGAATATTTCCGGCTACAACGCGCGCCTAAAAGAAGCCCGGTCCAAGGGCGAAGAGCTGACCCGCACCGTGCAAACCGGTTTCTGCAGCGAAGGCAAACCCGTCTTTGAAGATCAGCCGTTGCCGATGGATGCGTTGCCGTACATCGTCGTCGTTGTCGATGAGATGGCCGACCTGATGTTGGTTGCTGGCAAGGACGTCGAAGCCGCGATCCAGCGTTTGGCGCAAATGGCACGGGCCGCGGGTATCCATTTGATGATGGCAACACAGCGTCCATCCGTTGACGTGATCACGGGGACGATCAAAGCGAACTTCCCATCGCGGATCAGTTTCCAAGTCACATCGAAAATTGACAGCCGTACGATCCTGGGTGAACAGGGTGCGGAACAACTGCTCGGCATGGGCGATATGCTATATATGGCAGGTGGCGGTCGGATTTCTCGTGTCCATGGACCGTTCGTATCGGACGAAGAAGTCGAACGCGTCGTGGGTCACCTCAAAGCCCAAGCAACACCGGACTACATTGAATCTGTCACCGAAGACACCGGCGAGCCGATGTTGGGCGAAGCGCCTGGCGGCGGGAACAGCGAATATGATGAGCACTATGACCAAGCGGTCGCGCTGGTGTCGCGCGAAGGCAAAGCCTCAACCAGCTTTATCCAGCGTCATTTCCAGATCGGCTATAACCGCGCGGCACGCATTGTAGAGACCATGGAACGCGAAGGCGTCGTCAGCGCTGCCAACCGCGTCGGTCGCCGCGAAGTCTTGGTCGGTGATCATTCTTGATTTAGGTCGGACTTAAAATCTGACCGCATTGCCCCGGGCACCGTTAGGTGACCCGGGGTTTTCTTTTTGGGAGTCGTGGTGTGTTTTAAGTGTGTTCCATATTTCTAAATCGTCACCCCCGCGCAGGCGGGGGCCCATTTCTGCATTCGTTGGATTCTCGCCTTCGCGGGAATGACGATTTAACAATCCCCCTCACCTGTCCTCTCCCCCATTGCATGGGAGGAGAGGGGCTCTGTGCGGCAGATCTCGATCTCATCCCTCTCCCCCTTTCAGGGGGAGATGTTAGGTGAGGGGGTTTCTCAACAAAGCCCAAACCGCCTTTACCTTGCCACATTATCCCCCTAGAACCGCAAGCATGAGAAAAGCCTTAAGCATATTGGCGCTTTGCGTCGCCGTCATGATCCCGGCTCCCGGCCACGCCGTCGAAGGTATGGAGATCACGCCCGAAATTTCCACCCATTTGACAAAGCTGGGAGCGTATTTGAATGGCATTAAATCCATCCAATCAGATTTCGTACAGATTTCGTCGACGGGTGACATTGCCAAGGGCACGTTGCTTTTATTGCGGCCCAAAAGTCTGCGGATAGAGTATGCGCCGCCAACCCCCATTCTGATTGTCGCCAACGGCGAATACCTGAGCTACATCGATACCGAACTGGATCAGGTTAATCATATCCCGGTGGATGACACGCCTGCGGCGTTTTTGCTGCGTGATAATTTTGATTTTAAAAGTGACGATCTGGTCATCACCGGTTTCGAGCGGGCGGCAAAAGCGGCCCGCATTTCGATGGTTCAACGCAAAGACCCATTGGCAGGAGAACTAACGTTGGTGTTCGCCGAAGACCCGATGGTATTACGGCAATGGTCGATCATCGATGCCCAAGGCACCGCAACGCACGTCACATTGATCAACGCCCGGTTCGACTTTCCAATTCCAGAAAGTCAGTTCAATGTTGATTTAAAGGCGTTGGACAACCAGCGTTAAGGGACCAGCTTGTAGCCACCCGGTTCGGTCACCAATAACACGGCACTCGACGGGTCAGCTTCGATTTTTTGCCGCAACCGATACACATGGGTTTCCAGTGTATGCGTCGTCACTGCGGCGTTATAGCCCCAAACCTCGTCCAATAATTTCTCGCGCGCCACCGGTTTGTCACCAGCCCGATAGAGGTATTTCAGGATCGCGGTTTCTTTGTCGGTCAGTCTGACTTTTTGTTGGTCGGCTTCTCGGACGAGGAGTTTGTTGGCAGGCTGGAACGTGTAGGGACCAATTGTAAATACTGCATCGTCACCACGTTCATGTTGACGCATGTGTGCGCGCAATCGCGCCAATAGGACGCCCAGTTTAAATGGCTTCGTAACATAGTCGTTTGCCCCTGCGTCCAAACCTAAAATGGTGTCCGCGTCCGTATCGGCACCCGTAAACATGATGATCGGTGAACGAACACCGTTGCGCCGCATCAGACGGCACACGTCTCGGCCATCCATATCCGGCAAGCCCACGTCCAACAGAATGATATCGAAATTGCCCTGCTTGGTGATATCCAAGCCTTCGGCAGCTGACAATGCAGTCGTGACCAGAAACTCTTCATGGAGTTTCAATTGCTCGCTCAGCATTTCAACCAAATCCTGATCGTCATCTACGACCAAAAGGCGCTTGCCGTTGCTCATTCAATAATCCTTCTCAAACGAAGCTTTTCCTTGCCAGCGGGGATGGAACACGCTTCAACCCCCATATATTCTTATGGCAATGATATATGCAGTTTTGCCTTATATAGTAGACGCACCCATCGGAAAAGATGATAGCTTAAGTAATGGTCGATACACCAAAGGATTTTCAGTCAGTTCGTGAGCTTCCCGCCACACGTGTGCCGTTCACTGTTTTGGCCGTAGAACGCGCGATGGCCGAGTTGCGCCGCGGGCGCTGTGTCGTCGTACGCGGGGGCGGTGGCCATGCCGTACTGGCGATTGCCGCCGAGGCGATGAGCGAAGATGCTCTTTCACTGATGACCGAAGCCAGCGGCCAAGAGCCGATCTTAGGCATTACCGCCCGGCGCGCATCGGTGCTGGGATTGGCCGATACCGCAGGCAAGATTGCGATGATTTCCGGACTTGACGGATTGAGTGCTGAAGAAATCAGTGCCATCGCCAACCCCTTGCTGGAAGCTACTTTATCCGACGATTACCGCTCGCGTCTGGTGGTCACTGTCCGCAATGAGCCCGGTCATGACTGTGCATCCGCCGCGGTCACTTTATCTAAACTTGCACGGCTGTTACCCGCCGCCGTTGTCGTGCCGATCGTCGATGCCGATGACATTCACGCATGGGCCAATCGGCGCGATTTGCTATCCGTGGACACCGCCGATGTTTTTCAGTTTGAACGCGCTGCAGTTCGCAGTCTGCAACGCGTTGGCGAGGCCCGCGTGCCGCTTGAAGGGGCCGACGATACTAAAATCGTCGCATTTCGCCCGGCAGACGGCGGACGCGAACATCTCGCAATTGTGATCGGCAATCCCGATGATTCCGAACCCGTGCTGGTGCGACTGCATTCCGAATGCTTCACCGGGGATTTGCTGGGCAGCCTGCGCTGTGATTGCGGCGATCAGTTACAAGGGGCCATGAACGAAATCAAAAAGTCAGGCTCCGGCGTGTTGTTGTATCTGGCCCAAGAAGGCCGGGGCATCGGCCTGATCAATAAGCTTCGGGCCTATCAGCTGCAAGATGCCGGGTTCGATACCATGGACGCCAACGAACAGCTGGGTTTTGATGCTGACGAGCGGGTCTATATGCCCGCCGCCAAGATGCTCGGCTTGCTGGGTATCAGCCAAGTGCGCCTGATGACCAACAATCCCGATAAAGTCGCCGCACTGGAACGCAGCGGGGTCAATATTGTTGAGCGGGTGGTCCATGCGTTCCCATCAAACGAACACAATGAATTTTACCTGCACACCAAGGCATCCCGGTCCGGCCATCAGTTCGGATAGGGCGATTGTTCCCGGCAGTTGCTGCCCCATGCAACAATGATCCCGACCTCCATAACCTTAACTCATTGATTACACATCATTAAAAATGTGGCACGGCCTTTGCTATTCTAGAAATGGGAAAACAGGGTTGAAGCAGCATGATTACATCAACAAACGGTCAAAGTCCGTATAACGCGCTGATCGCAGCGGCGACTACAGGACGACCAGCAACGCCGCCGACAGAATTGGCATTGGCACCCCCAACGGACGAGGTCGATCCGGCTGAAGGTGAGTTCAGTTTTTTCGGTGAAGACGGCTTTTCGTTTGGCGACCTGGTCGACATCGTCAATCCCCTGCAACATATCCCCGTGGTTTCAACCATGTACCGCGAAGCCAGCGATGATACGCTCGATGCTGGGTCTCGAATGCTGGGATCAACGTTGTTTTTTGGCCCTATTGGCCTGGCCAGTTCGATCATGAATGTTGTTATTGAACAAGGCACCGGCAAAGACATTGGCGAACATTTTGTCAGCGCCCTTTTTCCGGATGATAGCGCCGATAATGAAACTGAAATCGCAGGTATGGCGGCTTTCAACACGGCGGGAGGCGGCGACACCGGTACCGATGCGCCGCGTGAATACGAACAAATCGACCCCGTCAGTGCCTGGGCCGCAAAAGAAGTCGCCTGGGCCCGAGAGCAACAGGGGATCAAACGCGAAACCGCAAAACTGACCGAGAATAAACCCAGCCAAGACGTGCCAGATGCACAGTCGTTCATGAACGCATCATACGATCACATGGCAAGTAACACGCCTATTCAAAGCTTCCGAGCCGCCTTAAACGCCTCATCGGCCTATGAATCAGCATTAAATTTGGCCCTTGATCGCGCCTAAATCATTGCTAGTCGGCGGTTTCTGCATCTAAAGTCAACACATGAACCTTATTGTTACATCAGATGGTATTCTACGTGCCGGTGACCGCGCCTATACCTGCGCCATCGGTCGCGGTGGCTTTCGGGACGATAAGCGCGAGGGTGACGGTGGCACGCCGATTGGCACGTATTATTTAAAACAGGTGTATTACCGCCCAGATCGGCAATCTGCGCCCGAAACCAGATTGCCAGCGCAAGCCCTCACGCCCCGCGATGGGTGGTGTGATGATCCGGCAGACCCGGCGTACAATCGGATGGTGACGCTGCCGTTTGATGCCAGTCATGAAAAAATGTGGCGCGATGACGGGCTGTATGACGTGGTCATTGAAATCAGCCACAACGACAATCCCCCCATTCCAGGGGAAGGAAGCGCCGTGTTCATTCACATTGCCAAGCCTGATTTTGCACCCACCGAAGGATGCGTGGCGCTCGCCAAACCAGATCTTTTAGCAATTTTGAAATCAGTGTCGACGGACAGCCAGATCGTTATTCAACCGCCAAAAGTTTAGATCACTATGGCTTGGGACGCGTCCCGAATATCGCCGTCCCGACACGCACATGGGTCGCACCCAGTGTAATCGCGGTACCGTAATCCGCACTCATCCCCATGCTTTTCGCCGCCAAACCGTTGCGTTTGGCCATTTCTGCCAGCAATGCGAAGTGTAATGCGGGTTCTTCGTCTACGGGGGGAATACACATCAAACCCAAGATATTCAGGGCATAATCATCAACGCACGTTTTGACGAAGGCATCCACGTCCATCGGCAGAATGCCTGCTTTTTGAGATTCTTCGCCCGTATTCACCTGAATGAAGCAGGGCAGGCGTTTGTCGACGCGGTCGAATTCATTCGCCAAGGCCTTGGCGATTTTGGGCCGGTCCACGGTTTCGATCACATCAAATGTCGCCACGGCGTTCTTAACCTTGTTCGACTGCAGCGGGCCGATCAGATGCAAATGAATATCGTCATACCGTTCGCGAAGCGCGGGCCACTTGCCTTCGGCTTCTTGGATCCGGTTCTCACCAAATAATCGATGGCCAGCGTCCAACACGGGCACGATACGATCCTCGCTATGGACTTTCGAAACCGCGACCAAATGCACATCAGCCGGGTCGCGATCGCAACCCGTGGCAATTTCGGCAATTTCGTCTTTGATGGACGACAGATTTCTTGCGGGATCAACATGCTCGGTCATAGTGAACAAATGAGTACGATGCAGGCACCTGTTTTGGCAAGGCTCCTTGGGATGCAAACCGATCACACAATCGAATTGCCGCGCATTATCGTAATGACCGACGATGACCGCCTGGTGGATCCGGCACCTATTATCCCGTCATTGCCCGAGGGCAGTGCGGTGATTATTCGATCAAAATCCATTGCTGACCGGGACTATCGCGCGCACGCAGTATCAGACCTTTGTCGGCATCATGATGTCATGCTTTTGGTTTCTTATGATACGCCACCGACCCGTTTGATCGGCGACGGTGTGCACATCCCCGAAGCCCGCCGCAGCCATTGGCGACGCAAAGACTTTTGGCGATTAAGCCCCAGCTTGGTGACCACGTCGGCCCATGATTTGGCATCCGCCCAACGTGCAACGAAGTTCGGTGCGGACGCCGTATTGCTCTCGCCACTTCGCGCGACAAAAAGCCATCCTGGTGGAAGAACGCTGGGATTCTGGCGCGGCGCCACCATCTGCCGTCACATTGAGCTCCCGACAATTGCGTTGGGTGGAATTGATCAGAAATCGATGGCCCGTGCCATTGATTTGGGTTTCTATGGGGGTGCTGGAATCAGCATTTTCAAAGCCCCAAATACACTTGGCTAAGGTATTGGGAGTGCATCGAAAATCACTGCTAGGGGTGGCGATTCCGCTGCAAATAGTGTATCAGAAAAGAAGATAGAATTATTCGCATTAGATTCGCATTAGATTCTCTGGGCATTTTGTCGCGTTCTTCGACATGATCACGACAAACTTTTAAGATGTTGGGCCACGTTCTTATGAAGTTTCCAATTTTAGCTAGTCTGCTTGTCGCGACGCTCGCCCTTACGGGCTGTGCGTATACCCCGTTCGATAACGTGAACGAGGATGACCCGGCGGATACCAATTACGAAACCCGCAAAACGGTTTTTGGTGAAGGCGGCATGGGCAACTTCCTGGGCACCTCCAAAAACAATGATTCCGGTGGTTCGCTCGGGGTAAACAGCTTTTTGTGGCGGGCTTCGCTGGAAACCATCTCATTCATGCCCATCAACACC
>DGNZ01000002.1 GCA_002389175.1 Rhodospirillaceae bacterium UBA4479
CAATGGCCTTGGTCGCATACAATGATGGACCTGCCGATGTTGCGATGGGGCCAATAGCACTACCGATAAAGTGAATACGATAGGGAAGTACATTCACACCACGTTGCTTTGCTAATTCATTTGCAGCACCGAACACACCTGCAGGGCCCGTAGCATCAATGATGTTGCATCCACCAAAGATGATGATGCCAATGGATTTGGTTTCAGAAAGCTTTAACATGCAGATAGTGTGTTCGATCTCTTAGATTGGCACAATGACATTTACCCCGCTTTTTCTGCCAAATGATGATGATGCAGAAAGAATCCCTAACGCTTACAACATTGGTTTTATAGAGAGGCATTTTGAATTTTTTAGATGGTATCCGTGTCCTCGACCTCAGCCAATTTCTCCCAGGTCCTTTTGCAACTCAAATGCTCAGTGATATGGGCGCCGACGTCGTTAAGGTGGAACCTCCAAAAGGTGATCCGATGCGAGGCCTTGACCCGATTACCAATAAACGCGGCCCTAGCCCATATCATGCCCTTGTGAATGCCGGGAAACGTGTGATTGCGATTGATTTAAAATCTGATCAAGGAAAGACCGACTTTAATGCATTGGTTAAACAAGCCGATGTCTTGCTGGAAAGTTATCGCCCAGGTGTCATGGCGCGTCTTGGGTTTGGTTGGGAATCGCTTCAGTCCATAAATCCAAAATTGATCCATTGTGCGCTTTCCGGATTTGGTCAGAACGGACCACTTAGCTTGTCAGCAGGTCACGATATCAATTATGTCGCGGCAGCGGGTCAGTTGTATTTAACGGGAACGCACGAAGCTCCACATCCGGCCTTTCCTATGGTGGCCGACTACGCGGGCGCATTGCAGGCAAGTGTATCCATTCTAGGTGCGCTGGTTGGACGTGGTAAAACCGGGCAGGGGGCTTTCATCGATGTTGCAATGACAGATGCGGTTTTAGCCTGGCAAAGTCAGACACTGGCCGCCACACAGTTGGGCAACACCGTGGCACGCGATCAGAATATGTTGACCGGTGGAGCCGCATTTTACCAAGTCTACCCATGTGCGGATGAACGCTTTATTTCGTTAGGTGCGATAGAGGAAGTGTTCTGGTATAACTTTTGTCAGGCTGTGGGTCATCTCGAATGGGTGGCGCGCCAGCATGAAGCATTACCACAATCTGACCTGATTAAAGACGTCGCAGCGATGTTTGAGACGAAACCACAGCCTCATTGGGACCGTTTGTTATCAAAAATCGATTGCTGTTTTCATGTGATGCCAACCCCCGAAGAATTATCGATATTTCCACAGCATGTAGCACGGCAACTTATCCAGCCGCTGAATATTCCAGATCATGGAAATATCAACACAGTCTTGTATCCCGCATGGGTGAATGGGGCAGCGCCAAAAGCACGCAAATCGGTGCAGTTTTCATGTGTCGAAGATATCGTAAAAGGTTGGGGAAAAATACTGTAAAGACAACGCTTTGTGGTATCCACGTATATTCCTAAGTGAGCCCAATTTGATAACTTAATCTCTGAATGATGACGATTTATTGAACATGCGTTTAAACTGAATCGTAAAAATATCACCCGTCAGATATGACGGCAGGAGAGCTAAGAATGCCAATCGGCGAAGACATAGGCGATGCAGAGATCAAGCTAAAGAAAGGGCGGCATTTATTAGTCGCAATTTTCTGCGCCTTAGTCGTTCCCATGCTGGTGACTGCATTTGCGATCAATTATCTCAAACAGGATTATGAAAATGAGATCATTCGAACGGAGTCGAGCCAGAAGGCAAAAGTATTAGCACGTGGTCTTAGTGTGCCTGTATGGAACTTAGATTCCAAAGCTGGAAGCAACCTGATATCGACATTGACGGAGGATCCATCCATCGTTGCCGTGCGCGTTCGATCTCTGGCACAGGGTGAATTCCTCGAATATGAAAATTCCCTACCAATAAACCGGAAAATTGTTTCGAGATTTCTACGGATATTGTCTACCAAGATCAAAAGATCGGTCAGATAGATATCCTCTATAATGCGACGCCATTCATCGAATCCCAGAACGGCAAATGGTTCGCGATTTGGGCCACTTTCATTGCTGGTGTTCTGACATCGATTGCGATCATTTTTTGGTATCTACAAACAGTTGTTCGCCAGGAGCGTCTTGCCATTGCAACAGCTGCAAAAAACACTGTCAGAAGCCACCGCCAACATTTTTCGGATACCGCCAACAATATTAATGGGCTGGTGTTTCAATGTGTTGTTGATAAGCACGGTACATTCACTTTTCCTTTTATGAGCGACACTATCTCAGATCACTTTGATGTCACGGCGACTGAGGTTATCGAAAACCCTCAGTTGTTTTTATCACTTATCCAATCCGAAGATTTAGAACACTTTCGGCATTCATTGATGCGGGCTGCACTGGGTAACAACGATTGGTCTTGGGAAGGGCGCATGCTTAGCCCCACGGGTGGGTTTGTATTCATGCGAGGCACCGCCAAACCAAGACCGTTCAGAGATGGCCTGACACTTTGGAATTGCGTCCTAAGCGATGTTACCGAGTTAGAAAAAGCACAGCAAAAAATTGCAAAAGCACGCGATAATCTAGAAGCCGAAGTCGCGCTTCGAACAAAACGTTTGATCAGCGAAATTGAAGAAAAAGTCAGGATCGAGAACTCGCTTCGCGATAATGAACAACGCTTTAAAGATTTCACCGAAACCGCAACTGACTGGGTTTGGGAAACAGACGAAAGCCAGAACATCACCTTCCTTAGCGTGAATGCTGCGACACATGAATTGTTTGATACCTCTTCAGTGATTGGTAAATCGCGTTACGGATTATTTAATGCAAAGTCGGGTAGCGAAGATGATGCTTGGTCCAAGCATTATGATGACATCGCACAGCGTAAAGAATTCCAAGACCTTGAATTCGATTTTACAGATATTTACAGCGGACATCGTCGGTTACGCATCAACGGACGTCCTGTATATGACGAAAGCGGTAAATACATAGGTTACCGCGGTACGGGTAAGGACGTGACCCAAGAGACTGAAACAAAACTTGGTCTTGAGAAACTTAGGTCCGCTTTCGAGGTCGTGCCTGAACCCATGGCCGTTCTTGGCAGCGATGGGTGCTTTGAGTTTTATAACTCCACCTACGAAGACGTGACTCAGATAACTGGGGACGAACTTAGGCTTGGCGTCAATTTCTCCGATTACATCCGCACGATTGTTGCGAATGGGCTGGTTATGGATGCGATCGGCAATGAAGAAGCTTGGATTAAAAAGCGATTAGAAATTCATAAAGAAGAAAGTTCGTCTTTTGAAATCAAGCATGCGAATGGGAATTGGTATCTCGTCAATGAACATGCCTTGACCACAGGTGGGCGTGCATTGCTGATGACAAATATTACTGCTTTGAAAGAAAGCCAGCAGGGATTGAAAGAAGCGAAAGAGCAAGCCGAAGCTGCAAATGAAGCCAAATCAGATTTCTTATCAAGTATGAGCCACGAACTTCGGACGCCACTGCATGCCATCCTGGGGTTTGCACAATTGCTTGAACGTGATGGACAGGAAAATTTGAGCGAACGCCAAGAGCGATTTGTCCGACAGATCGTCGGATCTGGAAACCATTTGCTAAGATTAATTGGTGATGTCTTGGATTTGGCTCAGATCGAGTCCGGCAATTTGTCTTTGTCGATAGAAAGCGTCGATGTTCGAGAGGCAATAAATGCGACCATCGAAGCAGCATCATATTTGGCGATCACGAGGGATGTGACATTGCAAGTATCCCAAGAACTAACTGATACCATTCCAATGGTGTCGGCCGACCCCACACGTGTGCGTCAGGTCCTACTCAACCTTGCATCGAATGGGATTAAGTATACCAAGGAAAATGGCATTGTTGAGTTCGATGCCAAACTGGTCGAGGGAGATTATCTAAGGGTCATTGTACGTGATAACGGATACGGGATTCCTGATGAAAAGAAGGCTGAACTGTTTTACGCATTCTCACGTCTAGGGATGGAGAAATCAGATATCGATGGAACAGGTATCGGCCTAACCATCTCAAAAGCTATTATCGAAGAGATGGGCGGCTCCATAGGTTTTGAGAGTGATGAAACTTCTGGAACGATATTCTGGTTTAATCTTCCAATTGTCGATGCCTTGCCATTACAAATAGCGCCAGAGCAAAAAGATGAAGTAAATAATAACCGCACGTTGCGCGTGCTGCATGTGAACGAAAGTATGATCAATAGGGAACTCCTAGAGATCACTTTAAGCGATCAGCCTGGTGTCGATTTTGCACGAAGTTCAAAAAATGTGGATCCACTTCAGCAAATCCGAGAAACCCTGCCGGATATTTTGTTTGTTGATATGGACAAGGATGAAGAAGGCCGGTTGCAACTTATTCAATCTATCAAGAGCTGCCCCGAAACAATGCATATTCCGTTGGTGGTTTTAAGCCTCAACCGAACCGAAAAAAGTCGTGCACGGGTTATGAATGCGGGCGTGACAGAGTGTTTGATGATGCCACTAGAACCCGAAAAAGTATTCGAGCAGCTTGAGAGAGTTCGCGCTAACGCTAGCGGCATACATTGACGTCAATTTTTAGATGTCCGGATCATCCCTTGGGGCAGGGAATTTCTCCCAGCAAACCAACGCTGGAATATCCCTTCGATGGAATGACAGCCCGTTGCCCACTTTGAAGTTTTAAATAATCACGGACGCCCGTCGCTTGATTATCGTTTGATCGTTGAATTGCAGCAGCTCTGCATTCACCGCAACGGTTGATCAAAATTGCACCCGCGCTTCCTGATTGTTCTAGTGTTACACATTTGTTGGATTTGGGTTGCTTGGCCGCTTCTTCTAACTGTCCTCTATCTCGAGGGCATAAACGTTCCGATTTTATACGCGATTGGCCAGAGCCTTTGAACGGCACAGGTGCAGATGATCTGGCTAGAACAGGAAACTGCCGCGTCACAGGTTTCGCGCCGCCAGGGCGCATACGATACACCATCGCGATCATGCATTGCCCACATTTGTTGATGAGGGCTTCGATATTTCCTTGGCGCGCAATGTGAATGCATTTTGTGGCCGCATCAACACGTGGCACATCCGCAAATGTTACCAGT
Organism: Rhodospirillaceae bacterium UBA4479; assembly: GCA_002389175.1. GTDB lineage: Bacteria > Pseudomonadota > Alphaproteobacteria > Rhodospirillales > Casp-alpha2 > UBA4479. The sequence goes on from DGNZ01000002.1 coordinate 5,134, forward strand.
ACACACACAGATAAAACAGCTAACGAAATTCGAAACATGGTTAACCTCATTCCTTGCAGCCCCTTAAAACTAAGGGAAAAAGGTTAACAATCCCTGAGGTTGCTATTCGGATGGCATCTTTTTGTAAGGCGAATGCTCGGCCACAATATACGCAGATTCATTTTCAACAGATTGGCGTTCTCGAATAACAAAATCTGCTACAGCATCGCTAAAGCCCTGATCACGAATGTAATGCAGGCTGTAGGTGAGTTCAGGCAAATATCCTCGTTGGATTTTGTGTGGCCCCTGCGCACCTGCTTCTACGCGGGCTAAACCGTTTGCGATGGCGTAATCAATCGCTTGATAATAGCAGCATTCAAAATGAAGGAATTTGTGGGTTTCCAGGCATCCCCAATTACGCCCATAAAGGCAATCATTGCCCTTTAAATTCAACGCCCCAGCCACCGGCCGATCACCATCAAAGGCCATTATTAAGACCACGCGATCGCTCAAACGTTCCCCAAGCAGGGAGAAGAATGATCGACGTAAATAGCTCTCGCCCCATTTCTTGTCGGTCGTCGCCAAATAAAATCGATAGAACGCATCCCAATAACTCTCTTTAATTTCAGGTCCGCTGAGAACCCGAATATCTAAACCGATGTCTTGTACTTTCAGACGTTCCTTTCGGATTGATTTGCGTTTACGCGAAGACAATGCGTCCAGAAAATCATCGAATGTTTTGTAATCGTTGTTATGCCAATGAAATTGTTGGCCAACACGTTGCAGATACGTGCCTTTACCCAAATCATCCCACGTTTGTTTCTCACAAAACGTGATATGGGCAGATGACAGTTCAAGTTGATTTGCTAGCTGTGAAATCCCCGTCGCAAGTAGCGTCTGATTTTCGCGCTGCCGTTCTTCTGACAATGCATTGTTCACCAATAAACGGGGACCAGGAGCTGGTGTGAAAGGGACACTGCATTGTAATTTAGGATAATACTGTCCGCCGGCACGCTCGTAAGCATCCGCCCACCCCCAATCGAATACATATTCACCATACGAATGCGTTTTCACATAAACGGGCGCGCAACCCTGGATGATACCATCGAGGCCATAAAGGGCGATATGCTGTGGCATCCAGCCGGTATCTGCTGTCGCAGACCCTGAGTCTTCTAATGCAGATAAGAATTCATAGGACACAAATGGGTTGTCGCTTCCAGCGCACGCATTCCAATCATCCGCAGAGATATTTGAAAGCGCGCCTATGACCTTTATGACGTGCTGATCATTCCCATCAGGCATGGTGAAATTCCAATAAAATCATATCTTTCATTTGGTGCGAGTGGTTAGGCTATGCAAGGTCAGCCAGCGATACCCAAGCTGATCCCTGGTGTGCACGACCAAATAAAGACGGATGAAATATCTCGGACAGGATATCAACGCTTTCGATCAACCTGGGGCCAGGTCGATTAAAAAAACTATTTCCATCAGTAGCAAACACACGGCCAGATTTCACAGCAGACAAAGCCTGCCATTCCGGCGTCTCGATCAACGCTTGTGCCTCGGCAATACTACGGTCCAGCCCGAACCCACAGGGCATGAAGACGATAACATCGGGATCAACCTCAATTAAACGGGTCGGATTAAGCCACGGCGCGTGCTTGCCCGCTTCGCCAAATACGTCACGCCCACCTGCGGCCGTTACTAATTCAGGAACCCAATTACCAGCCGCCATCAATGGATCAGCCCATTCCACACAACAAACAGTCGGAAACTCTACATCAGATACCTGCGCAGCCACGCTCTCTAATTTATCTTCGAACCGGGCAATCAAAGATTGTCCGGTGTTTGGAGCGTCGAGGGCATCAGCGACACGCTGAATGTCTTGGTAAACTTTCGCGAGCCCAATGGGATTGAGGGATATAATCTGTGGCGCGTTTCCGATCAACGATGCCGCTGCTAATTCAACGTCGCTTAGGGCAACAGCGCAGACCTCGCATTGGTCTTGGGTGATGATGATATCAGGTTTTACGTCCGCAAGGACCTCCCCCAGGACTTCGTAAATTGATAATACATTTCTCAGCGCGTCTTTAACCGCGTCATCAATTTCACGACTGCTGCCAACGGGGTTTAAGCGTGCATGCGTGCAAACAGGAAGGCTTGTTATACTGGATGGAAAATCACATTCGTGGGAACGTCCAACAAGGTTGTCCGCAAACCCCAAAGCCACCACAATTTCTGTTGCGGCTGGAAGGAGCGATACAATCCGTGGAGAGGACTGATCAACCACTTATTTGAGTTCGAAAATACCGTCTACTTCAACTGCGACGTTGCGTGGCAATGCGCCCGCAGATACGGCAAAGCGAGCATGCTTTCCAGGCTCGCCAAAAACATCAACCATCAGGTCTGATGCACCGTTAATGACTTCGGGCTGATCCGTAAAGTCGGGAAGGGAATTCACAAATCCACCGAGCTTGACCACACGTGCGATGTTATTGAGGTCACCACCTGCAGCGACTTTGGCTTGCGCCAACAAGTTTAAGCCACAAAGGCGTGCCGCCTGATAACCTTCATCGACTGTGAAATCAACACCGACGCGGCCTTTATATTTGATTTCGCCATTCAAAAGGGTGATCTGGCCAGAGATGAAAATAAGCTTTCCGCTGACAACGAACGGAATGTAGTTGGCTGCGGGCGATGCTGCCTCGGGGAGTTC
>DGNZ01000169.1 GCA_002389175.1 Rhodospirillaceae bacterium UBA4479
GCCGTGGGCGTCTTGGCTGGGGATGCGACCCGGTCCTTGATTGCCGATCCTTTTGCGGCAGGTTTGGCCGCATTGAAGACGCGAGGGCTTTATCCGATCAACCATCTTGTTGTCGTTCGTGATGATCTTTTGGCAGAGATCCCGGACCTTGCCGTGCAATTGTTTGACGCATTCAGCGCGTCAAAAAAGGCCTATGTCGCCAATTTGAAAGCAGGGCGCATCAGCGACTTGACCGCTGCTGACAAGACCCATCTTGCTGTCATGGATGTGATGGATGACCCGCTGCCCTATGGCTTTACGCCAAATGCGGGTACGTTGGATAGCATCATGCACCATGTTGTTTCACAAGGCATTATTGACACAGCGATTCCGTTAGAAGACCTGTTCGCTACAAACACCCACGGGTTAGTGGGTTAAGTCACACTTGCTAGAAAATCCAATACGCGCTTAGGTGCAGTGTCTTCAGTTTGCGCCTCTGGCACTGCGTCCCAGTACTCAGAACCTTTGATACATTCCTGCAAGTAGCGCGCCGCTGATGTGGCGTGAAACCCGTCTGATCCTGGCACGATCAGGGTCGGGATGTCAACGCGCATAAGATCCTCTGGTTCAGCGCCGGGCGCTGTGTCCCGGTCGAATAGCCCTGTCATCATGCCGCGCACTGTCAGCAGATATTGAGTCAGATCAAGCGCTGCATAATGCACTGCAAAGTCATCCGAATTCCGGATTGGTTGGCCCCATGGTCCACCGCGCGGATCAGCACTGAAGTTCTTATCGTGGGAATGCAACAAATCAACGATGGCTTGTAGCCCGTTTTCCTCGGCAAAAGCCAAGTGACGGGCAAATCTCTGATGAGAACTGATCCGGTATGCCGCCCCACCAACAGGAAAATAAAGCACCATCGACATTACGCGGTCCGGATGGGCTACGCCGAAAGCTGCAACTGGCGAACACCCCATGCAACCGCCCATCAAGTGCGCACGGTCTATCCCAAGATGATCAAGCAAGCCAACGCCTTGGCGCACATAATGATCCCAAGCGATTCGTTCGACGCACCCCCCAGACAACCCGTTTTCACGACGATCAAACAGGATGCACGTGTAATGCTCAGGAAGATGATCAAGCAGGCGGATACGCTTGTAAACGCCAAGATCCGACCACTTGCTTATTTGTGCATCAAAGCCACCCGGTGCATACATCAATAGCGGTGGACCCTCGCCACGCAGTTCATAATGCGTTTCGATACCATCGATTTCCACAGTCGCCATGGCGCTACCTCCCCGGCTGCCCTTTGATCTGAAGTCCAGACCGGACATCATCGGCACATTCTGACAGTGCGTCATGAATGACCTGTGCAACATTGGCATAACCTGATGGTTGCTTGTCGAGTGCCGCGACGTTGTAACCAACGGCAGCTTGCGCTAATCGCACGCGCCCGTCCAGCCATGGGCCGCCACCAAAGCCGCCGATAACGGGAATATCGACGGCTGCGACCACCTTGGGGCCGATCACCGGGCCGGAATTGGTGAAATCCAGCAGCACCGCGCCTGCGGCTTCCAGCGCTTTGGCCTCGGCGATCAGGCGGTCTTGCATGCCTGAGGTGGCGTCCGTCTTACCGGCTTGATTTTCGTAAGGGATTCCACTGGCCAATGCGGTCTGTGGGGTCAGGCCAAATTGTGCCCACACGGGGATGCCTGCACGGGTCAGTGCGGTGACGGTTTCGGGATAATCCGCTGCACCATCGAGTTTCAGCAGGTCAATGCCTGCTTCCTTCACCAAACGGATCGCCGCGCGCACCGCGGCGTCCGTACCTTCTTGCAGAGGGCCGTAGGGGAAGTCAGCAGAAACAAGCGCGTTTTTCACACCGCGGCGGACGGCTTTGGTCACGATCACCATTTCGTCCATCGTGATCTCGAACATGGTCTCGTGACCCCAAAGGTTCTTGCCCACGGTATCACCAACAGAGACGATATCAACGCCAACACGGTCCGCAATGGCGGCCATATGCGTATCCCAAGCGACGACACCGAAAATCTTTTCACCGCGCTGCTTTTTGGCGTACAAGTCGGGGATGGTAACTTTCGTCATATTACGAACTCCTCATAAGTTTCTGGGGCGAACATTTCGTCCACCTCAAGCTTGCGCGGTGACAGGCCTTGTTCGTGGTGATACCGCAAGAAGACATCCAAAGTAGCGCGGTTCTTCTCGACACCATAAGCCCAAAAATCATCGCCCATCAGATCAAAGGCTTCTTCCACATGCGCGTTGAACCACGGTAGCATGCCTTTAAGGGCAGCTGTTTCTTTCAGCCCAGCATAGCAAAGATTTTGCGCCTCACGGAAGGCTTTGAAAAGGTTCATCGCAACCCAGCGGTTTTGCTCATAAACCTCGCGGCGGATCGCGATAACGTGCATGATCGGAAAAATACCGGTGTCGTGCCAATAGGCTTTTTCCACATCCACGTAATTGGGGAACAGGCGCTTGACCTTGACCCCATCGTAAGTTGATGGCTTGCGTGCCGTGTGAAACGCGTCGATCCGCCCTTCCGCCAGCATTTGCGCAAGCGTATCTTCCGGGCCGATCCGTTCTAGCCGAAAGTTCTCGGGCAGTGTGATACTGATCTTTTCGCTGCGATTGGGTGTTTCCTCGCCACCAGTGACGTATGTCGGCCCGTCCACGGGCACGCCGTAATGGTCAGACAGAATACCACGGATCCAGACGGGGGCGGTCATTTGGTATTCCGGGCAGCCAAACCGCTTCCCAATCAGATCTTTTGGGTCGTTGATCCCCGCATCCGCGTTCACATAGATGCAGGAATGCCGGAAAAATCGTGACGGGAAAACTGGGATCGCAACGAACGGGCGGCGTTCTTTGAAGTGCGACACCACGAATGACGACATCGACATTTCCGAGGTGTCAAATTCCCGGAACTTTGCCATTCGGAAAAATGTTTCTTCAACGATCATATTGAGGAAACGCAGGTCGATACCGTCAGGACGCACCCTGCCATCTATCAAAGGTTGCACCCGGTCATAGTCCCAGCACCCAAGCGTCATTGGCAATCCGGTCATGGCTCCCCCAATCTGTTGTTTAGTAGAATTCGTCGAAGTGTAGTTGGTCAGGCGGCACACCAGCCTCATGCGCCATTTCCTGCACGGCGGCGGACATCACGGCAGGCCCGGCGAAGTAAATTTCGCAATCTTTCAACTGCGCTGACATGTGTTCGGCGACAACATCATGCAGAAAGCCTTTGGGGCCGGTCCAAGTGGCATCGGGGTCAGACAGTGCTGCGATGAAGCGCGCTTTTTCAGAGGCTTGCCCGCCAAGCACTACAGCATTGCACAGATCACCAGTTTCGCGCGCGCCATAGAAAACATGTAGCGTGCGTGTGTCCAGCATCCCCGCAGCAGCAGCACCTTTGGCGATTGAGACCATAGGCGAAAGCCCTGATCCACCCGCCAAAAGAACAATATCGCGTGGGCTGTCTTTGCGCAGAAATGCAGTGCCGTAAGGGCCATCAATCGTGATCGTAGCACCTGGTTCGGCGGCAAAAAGTGCACCGGTTGCCTCACCATTCGGCATCTGCTTGATCATGAACCGCCATGTGCCGTCGTCACAAAGATTGGACATGGAATAGGCGCGCCCTCCGGTAACGCCGGAGACATGCAGCAAAGCGTATTGACCGGGATGGAAAGCTGGCAAATCATCGGCGTGAAATGTAAATTCTGAGATATCGCGCGTGATCTGCTTAACCTCGACGGTGCTGTCAGAC
>DGNZ01000123.1 GCA_002389175.1 Rhodospirillaceae bacterium UBA4479
GCACCCAATGGGACAGATGAGTGAGCGGCGCAAAGACAATATTCTCTGCGTTGCCTGGCAAAGGCGATGTGATCCTTCTTAAAACCAACAAATCTGAGCCATGCGGCATTGCGAAACCAGGTAATCGCGGATCAAATCGAGTGGCCATTGGTGTAGCATTGTCCAGCTTTACCCCGCGACGGGCAATCGCCAGATCGCGCTGGCCGTCCAGATTGCCCACCATCTGCGCGCGTTCGGTCGCGGTATAGGCAAGACCCAGCAGACGCTCTGCCCCAGCAATATCTGCCTCAGTTATTATCTCGGTCATTGTATGTCTCCCAGAAATTCAATGCCGTAAAATCCTATCTTCGTCGATCAATCCTTAATCTGGTAATGGCGTCGCATAGGATCGACTTTGCCGCCCTTCGACCTTACGTCGCGCTTCTTCAGCCGCAATTGCTGCATCGATCCCACTACGATCAGTCGTGCCCGAAAAATCCGCGTTGGTCGGGAGTGTTTCAGCCATGTGCAAATACCGCTCTTGTGCCACATCATACAGGCGTCGTAGTTCCGCCAGCGGGTCCGGATGGTCATCTGCGCGAATGTCAATCCAAGGGTAATCCTCGGTCCGGTGGATGCATAAAGCCGCCGATTGCGTGCCGCGTTTGTCACCGCCTGCTGCGGCCCCCACCTCCATCGCGGTAAGCAGTCTTTTGGCGAAAGGTGCGTTCACATGGGCTTGATAAGCCTTCAATGTCTCAGCAATAACCTGCGCGCCCGCCAACATATTGCCTGCGACAGACACACCTTCACCGATCAGATGTCCAGCCCAATCGATGCAATCCGCGCCAGTATGTGCCGCTGAACTTCCCGCGCTGTCGATCATATGGATTTGCCGCTGCAAGCGCCCGTCGTCGCGGGCGATCATGTCCTCAAGCACTACCTGAGCCGTCTCACCCTGTGCCATACGCGCCGCACCCTCCAGCCCAAGCAGCGGATTGACGAAGGCCTGCGTTGCCACGGCGCATTTGCCACCTCGGATATGAGGCACAACCGCGCCCACAGCAAAAAACCGACTGGCCACCGCAACGCCGTATTGACCAGTCTCGGGGTCACGGGCAACTATCGAATAGGTCATCGCAATTCCTTTCTATCGGCCAATGGCATAGGCTTGCATCAAGCGCGGCGTGGCCGCAGCCCGCAACAGACCATCCACACCGCGACTGGCGGCGGTCAGGCGACCAATGGTCCAGGGTTCAGCCACTTCCAAATCATGACCCCGCGCGCGCAGGTCGGCGATGACGGCCTCGCTGAAGGCAGGTTCCACCATCAAATGCCCTGGTCGCGCGGCCCTCGGATAAAATGAGCTTTGGAAATGGCCCGTGTTAAACAGAGGCGCATCAATGCCTTCCTGCAGGTTCATTTTATGATGGACAAGGCGCAGGAACAGCATCAACTGCCATTGATCCTGCTGATCCCCCCCGGGAGTACCAAAAGCCAGACTTGCCTTGCCATCACGGCCCGCTATGGACGGCGACAAAGTCGTCCGCGGACGGCGACCTGGTGCGAGAGAGGTTGGCAGGCCATCGGCAAGCCAGAACATTTGTGCACGGCTGTTTAACGGCATGCCCAGCCCCGGCACCACGGGTGAGGATTGTAGCCATCCGCCCGAAGGAGTGGCGGAGATCATGTTGCCCCAGCGGTCGATCACATCGATATGCACCGTATCGCCGCGCTTTTCAGTCAGATGCGCCATGGTCGGCTCGCCTGCACCAACATTCGGCCCCTCAACCACGTCTTGCGCGGCACGGGAGATGGCGGCGTTGGCAAGATGTTCATAGCCAGCGATCCGTCCTGGACGCTGTTCAAAAGAAGCCTCCGCCCCGATCAATCCAGCGCGAGCGGCACCGTAGTCACGCGATAGCAGAGTTTCGGTTGGAATATCGCTGTGATTTGGGTCGCCGTAATAGGCCTCGCGGTCCGCAAAAGACAGCTTTATCGCCTCCGTGACCAGATGCACGAAATCGGCAGAATTTGCGCCCACACTGGCAACGTCCGTGTGTTCCAACAGACGCAGGCTTTGCAGTAGGCTTGGCCCTTGGCTCCACATGCCGGGTTTCCAGACAGTCCAACCGTTGTATTCGACCGACAAAGGTGCCTCATAGCTGGCTTGCCAGTCTGCCATATCTTGCCCGCTCAGCACACCCTTTCGACGCCATCCAGCGGCGTCCATCACGCAGGCGTCTCCTATCCAATTGTCAATGGCCTCGGCCACGAACCCCCTGTAGAAGGCCGTACGCGCCGCCTCAATTTGCGCCTCGCGTCCGCCTTTTGCAGCTTCGGCCTCGGTAATTATACGCTCCCATGTGTCAGCCAAAACTGGATTGCAAAACAAGCTGGAAGGAGCAGGAGCAGATCCACCAGACAGCCAAGTTTTCGCCGAAGTTGGCCACTCCTTACGGAAAAAATCCGCCAGATCGGCAATTGTGGCCGAAACACGGGGCAGAACTGGATGACCGTGACGTGCATAATAGATAGCCGGTTCTAAAATGTCACGCAATGGCAGCCTGCCATGATCGCGCAACATCAACATCCAGGCATCAAATGCGCCGGGGATAACAGTCGCCAGCAGCCCCGAGCCCGGGATCATGTCAAGCCCTTCGGATTTGTAATGCGCAATCGTTGCCCCAGCAGGTGCGGTGCCCTGCCCACAAACAACCCGAGGTGTGTCCTCGCCCGCCACTTGAATAAGCGCCGGCATGTCGCCAAGTGGTCCACACAGATGCGGCTCAACCACATGCAACACAAAGCCCATGGCAGCGCCCGCGTCAATGGCCGTGCCGCCTTTTTCAAGGATCGACATACCCACTGCCGATGCGATCCAGTGGGTCGACGTGGCGACGCCAAAGGTGCCAAGGATTTCCGGGCGGGTGGTGAATGTCATCTTCGTATCCTTACGCGTCAAGTCAAATGTTGCGCGGGTCAAGCGCATCGCGCAGCCCGTCGCCTAAAAGATTAAAGCCTAGCACAACGAAAAAGATCGCGATCCCCGGCCACATTGCCAGCCATGGGGCCTGTTCTAGGAAGGCTTTGGCGGTGTTCAGCATCGATCCCCAAGACGGGGACGGCGGCTGTTGCCCAAGCCCAAGAAACGATAATGATGCCTCGGCAATAATCGCTGTAGCGATGGTCAAGGTTGCCTGGACCAACAGGGGAGGCACGATGTTTGGCAACACATAGCGACCAATAATGGCCCGGTGGCTAAGGCCAATGGCATGCGCGCTTTCCACATAATCCTCGGTTAGAACCTGCATGGTTTGCCCGCGCGCTAGTCGGATGAATATTGGCACAGCTGATAGGCCAATGGCTATCATCGCATTGCGAAGTGACGGCCCCAAAAACGCAGCCAGCGCAATCGCCAGGATCAGGAAAGGTGCAGCCAGAAGTGCTTCGGTTACTCGGCTGATCACAGCGTCAGTCCAGCCGCGGCAATAGCCAGCCAGCACGCCCAGAGGGATTCCTATGCTTAGTGCAATTGCTACCGAAACCACGCCGGCCAGCAATGACGCCTGCGCCCCCCAGATCATTCGGCTTAGCAAATCACGACCAAGCTCATCAGTCCCCATCCAATGGGCTGTGGAGGGTGCCTTGCGTACTGCACCCCAGTCCGTTTCAGCAGGGCCTGGGATCGGCAAGATTGGGGCCGCCACTGCGATGATGACAAAGAATGCCACAATCAAAGCCCCGAACAGCGCGGCCGTATTGTTACGTAGCTTTGCCCAGATCCTGTTCCGACGCGGCGGCAAGACATCTGCCTGAATTTCGTCAATTACACTCATTGATCGTTCATCCTTGGGTTCAGAACACGGTAAAGCGCATCGGCGAGGATGTTCATCAGAATAAAGGCGATGGCTGTGCAAAGTACGATCCCCTGAACAACAGCATAGTCTCGGTTGAACACAGCGTCGACCACCAGCTTACCAAAGCCTGGAATGGTGAATATCTGCTCGGTCAGGACAGCGCCTGCCAGCAGTTCTCCGAACAGCAAAGTGACCACAGTCACAATCGGGATCAGCGCGTTTCGCATGGCGTGTTTTATCACAACGGTGCGTTCAACAAGCCCCTTGGCACGCGCCGTGCGCACATAATCAGATTGCAGAACCCCTAACATGGCGGATCGTGTGTGGCGCATCAAAGTCGCGGCCAGCCCAGTACCCAAAACAAAAGCAGGCATCAGCATAGTGCGAATAGATTGCAACGGGTCCTCAAAGAACGGCTGATACCCTGACGCAGGCAACCAGCCAAGTTTCACAGATACAAGCAGGATCATCATGATGCCAAGCCAAAAGTTCGGCACCGAAAGCCCCGATAGCGCGACGATATTAGCCAACCAATCGATCCATGTTCCCTTGTGATAAGCGGAGATGATCCCTGCAGGTATGCCAATCATAACTGCGATAATGAGCGCCATTGTGGCAAGTTGTAATGTGACAGGCAGTTTTTGGCCCAGCAGTTCCAGCACCGGTTGCCGGGTACGCAGTGACATGCCCAAATCACCCTGCAACGCCTTCCCAATCCAGTGAAAATACTGCATATATAGCGGATCGTTAAGGCGGTATTTCTCGCGCAAAAATTCTAAGATTTCTGGATTGCGATCCTCGCCTGCAAGCGCCAGCACAGGGTCCCCCGGCAGCAGCTTTTGCAAAAAGAACACGAAGATAGAGATCAGCAGGATGGTCGGGATAGCGATCAGCAATCTACGTCCGATAAAACTTAGCATTTTGCACCTAGGATTGGGGAAATATGGTCGCCGGCGACCACGTGGCCGCCGGTGGGTTAGTCTTTATTCGGCCGATACGCCATGCAAGCGGATCATGCCATCGGGATAAGGCGTGAACCCGCTGACGCCATCATCCAACGCCCAGATCCATGTCTGGTGGTATAGATAGATGATCGGCATATCTTCGACCAGGATGGTACGTGCAGAGTCATAGCTGGCTTTGCGGGTTGCTATATCGGTCGAAGTGCGGGCCTTGTTCAGCAGGTCGTCAACTGCGGGATTGCAGTATTTGCTGTCGTTGATACCACCTTCGCAGGTCATGAACTGATGGATGTTGCCATCGGGATCAACGCGACCTGACCAGCCGATTTGGCTGACCTCATAGGCCCCTGCAGACTGTTCTTTTAGCAATGTGGCGAACTCCTTGGCGACAATGTTGATTTTAATGCCAGCTTCTGCCGCCATTGCCTGAACGACCTGAACAACCTGACCAGCCACTGGGTTGGTCGAGACTTGAACTTCAATCTCGATGTTTTCAGCCCCAGCTTCGGCCAGCAATGCTTTGGCCGCCGCTACATCACGTGCCGGGATTGGGTTGCTAGCATCATACCAGGGGGAAGTTGGTGGAAAAGGCTGGTTGCCAGCGGCAAACACACCCTCAAACACAACTTGGTTCAAGGCTTCGCGATCAATCGCCAGTGACAACGCCTGTCTTACTTTTGAATCCATCCCCAACGGCGTTTGCGCCCGATCAGAATTGTTCACATTGATCGTAAGGCCCTGATATCCAAGCGACACAGCTTGCTCTATCAGCAGGCTGTCATCTGCTTTAACCGATGCGACACTGGTGGCAGGAAGGCGTTCGATCATGTGAACATCGCCTGCACGCAAGTTCGCCAAACGCACTGTGTCATCGGTGATCGGTAGGAACGTCACACTGTCAAAGTTGATCTCATCTGCGCGATAATAATCTGCGAATTTGGTTAGTACGATACGGTCTTGCTGGACCCGCTCGGTAAAGCTGAATGGTCCGGCGCAAACAGGAGCAGCACCAAAGTCAAGACCCATTTCTTCGGTCGCCTTGGGGGATAGCATCATGCCGGCCCGATCAGCAAATTGCGCCATAATCGTCGCATCGGGGTTCGCCAGCATAATCTCGATGGTGTATTCATCCACCACATTTGTCCCGGTGATCGACTTTACCTGAGACTTCCTGCGGCTTTCTGGCAGGTTCTTGGACCGATCAATGTTGGCAGCAACCGCCTGAGCATTGAATGGTTCACCGTCGTGGAACGTCACATCGTCGCGCAGGTTCATGGTCAGTGTCATGCCATCGGCAGACCATTCCCATGCGGTGGCCAGGGCCGGGATGATTTCGAGCTCAGGTGTGATTTCGACCAGTTTGTCGCAAAGCGACGCATAGACGATCCGTCCCACGAACGTCCTAGACTGATCCGGGTCAAGAATATCGGGATCTTCCGCCAAGCCAATCCGCAGATCAGCTGCATGGACCCAAGATGCGCTGAGCATCAAGGCCGCCGTTAATACGCTTAGTTTGGTTATATGCATTTCAATTCTCCCTTGTTGATGACTTTCAGATAGTAGCAGGCGCGTCTTTCACGCCGTCGGAATGTGCACGCGCGGTGCGGTAAAGTTCGAAACGGGTACGGGCCGACGATCTGCGCGTGTTGGACAGATCGCGAATGCCAGATAGGTTCAATTCATCGGCACGGTGACAGGCGACCGAATGCGCGCAATTCGTGTCGCTAAGTTTTGGAGCTTCAGTTCGGCAGCGTGACTGTGCGAATTGACAGCGTGGGTGAAACCGGCAGCCTTTTGGCATATCGATGGGATTTGGCGGATCACCCGCCAGTTGTACGGGATTAAGCTTGGCTCCGATTTGCGGCACCGGGATCGCGGCAATGAGTGCAGCGGTATAGGGATGCTTCGGACAAGCGAACAAATCTTCCACCTGGCCCATTTCAACAATCTGGCCGAGATACATGACCGCAACCCGGTCGGACATATGGCGAACAACAGCCAAGTCATGCGCGATGACCACGAGAGTTAGGCCAAACTCTTCTTTCAAATCCTCAAGGATATTTATGACCTGCGCCTGAATAGAGACATCCAGCGCGCTAACTGGCTCGTCGCCTATGATCACTTTTGGCCCGCAGGCCAACGCACGCGCAATCCCGATACGCTGTCTTTGCCCGCCCGAGAATTCATGGGGGTATCGATCCGCACTCATTGTCGACAGGCCGACTCTGCTTAACAATGTTGCAACCTTCCCGCGCCGCGCTTGCGCATTGCCGATCCCATGCACGCGCAATGGTTCTTCGATCAACGCGCCAACTGTCATGCGCGGATTGAGCGAAGAAAAAGGATCCTGAAAGATGAACTGAATATCACGTCGTAAATCGCGCATTTCATGCTCTGGCAAGTCACCAATATCATGCCCGTCATAGATAACCGTACCGTCTGAAGGTGTTAAAAGTCGTGTCAGCAATCGCGCCAGCGTCGATTTTCCGCAGCCAGATTCGCCAACAATTGCAAAAGTTTCGCCGCGGCGGATCAGTAAATCTATTCCATCCACTGCGCGCGCTACCGTTGGCGCACCAAAGATGGGCCTGGCCGTTACGAAGTGGCGCTTGACGTCACGGGTTTCCAATATAATGTCAGTTTTTGTCATACCGATATCCGACCAGCCTGCGCCATTTGGACTTCCAATGGCGCTTTCCAACATGCGGCCTGATGCCTCTGTCCTAAATCCACCAGCGAGGGGATTTTTGTGCAAATCTCATCCGCAAACGGGCAGCGGGATGCAAACCGGCACCCGGCTGGCATGTCCATCGCCGAAGGAACCACCCCCGGAATTGTGACAAGCCGTTTACTGCGCGCACCAACAGAGGGAACAGCACTCATTAATCCGATGGTATAGGGATGCTGCGCATCCTCAAAAATCTCCCGAGCAGGTCCGATCTCGACAATCTGCCCGGCATACATCACAGCCACAGTATCGGCCATTTCGGCCACTACACCCAGATCATGGGTGATCATGATCATTGCAGTGCCAGTTTCAGCCTGCAAATCGCGCATCAAATCCAACACCTGCGCTTGGATTGTGACATCAAGCGCAGTGGTTGGTTCATCGGCAAGCAAAAGGGCCGGATCATTGGCCAACGCCATAGCGATCATCACCCGTTGCCGCATCCCACCTGACAATTGATGCGGAAACTCATC
>DGNZ01000103.1 GCA_002389175.1 Rhodospirillaceae bacterium UBA4479
GGGTATTTTTAGAGGTGCCCTTATCTCAGCATTCATCGCCGGGCTTTTGATCCACCGGATATTATTCCCGACCCCACTGGTTTCAGTGACGCGAACCCATCTGGCATTTCCAACAACCCTGACGAAGCCCATCAAGTGGTCTCGCATTCAACGTATCGAGGTCGCGACGAATCGTGCGGGCTTAAAGGATGTTAAAGATCGTCTGATTCTACACTTTAAGCGTCCGACAAAAATTGGTTGGCGTGCGAAAAGACTACGAGATCGCATCGGCCATCTGCCCCAAAGTTCCATATCCATCGATATCGACCACGCGTGGCCATGCCGTGCTTCTGATGCACGCAAGATCATTCGCGATGGCGCTCTTAGTCTTTCAAAACTGTCGAAAGATACATCGGCGTCATCCAAGCCATCCTTCATGCCCAAGCTCGCGCTGGGTGGCATCCTCGCTGTCGTCATCATGCTTCCGGTGCTCAGTCACGCGACCGGGTTTGGCCTGCCTCGGTGTTTTCAAAGGGGCTCGGACACTATGAATCTGGGAATATTGCCGCTGCACTTCCCCATCTGCAAAAAGATGCGCGTGCGGGCGATCCAGAAGCCGCCTATATCCTGGGTTTACTGTATTCCAATGGGGATGGCGTAGAACGCAATTTGTCGATGGCGCTGGGGTGGTTTCAACGCGCGGCGACCAATGGCTCTGATGATGCCGCATTCCAGTTGGGCGATGCCCACCGCTTAGGGTTGGGCACGCCCCAAGACATCACGAAATCCATATTCTGGTATACCCGTGCCGCGGACGATGGCATTCCCAAAGCGGCCCAGGCATTGGCACGTATTTACCGCCTGGGTGATGGCGTGCGCCGCGACTATGCCACGGCCATCCATTGGCTAGAAATCGCAGCCTCTCAACATTACGCCCCCGCGTATCACGAATTGGGACGCTTACACTTAGAAGGCATCGGGATATCCAAAGACGCCCGTGCCGCTGCGCATTATTTTGAACTGGCATCCGAAAGCGGTCATATTCCAGCGCGCTATGACCTTGCCGAGTTGTTGCTACGCGGCGGTGCAAAAGACAAAGCCAAGGGGGCTGATTTGTTGCGAACGGTCGCTGAAAGCGGCTTTGCCCCGGCACAACGGAGCCTTGCACAACATCTGTATTCAGGCCGGGATTTCGCACGCGACTTGATACGATCATACAAATGGATGTCCTTGGCCGTGCGATCTTGGCCGACAAATGACCGCAATGATCTTTTCTTGGAATTGCAGGGGATTGAGCGATCATTAACCCCAGAGCAACTGACAGCCGCCAAGACCGAAGTGCGTGAATGGAAGCCATCCCCACTTTAGTTATTTCACTGCGATCATGCCCTTTTGAAGCGCCGCCACCCATGTTAAGACCCGCGCTATGTTAAGTATTCAGAACATCACCTATCGAATTGCGGGCCGTACCTTATTAGAAGGGGCGAGCCTATCGGTTGAGCGCGGCCAAAAGCTGGGCCTCATCGGGCGTAACGGCACCGGTAAAACAACCCTGTTCAAACTGATAAACAACTCCGTTCAATTCGATGACGGCGATATCCAGATGCAACGTGGTATCCGGATGGGACAAGTGGCCCAAGAAGCCGCTGCTACGGATGAAAGTTTGATCGAAACAGTCCTCGCCGCCGACGAAGAACGGGCGTCTTTGATGGCCGAAGCAGAAAACACGACAGACCCGATGCGCATCGCAGAAGTCCATAATCGATTGGTGGACATTGAGGCTGACCGAGCCCCTGCCCGTGCCGCGCGTATTCTGGCAGGACTTGGATTTAACGAAGAAGCCCAACAACGAACCTGTACCGAGTTTTCGGGTGGGTGGCGCATGCGTGTCGCACTGGCAGCAGCTTTGTTTGCGCGGCCTGATTTCTTGCTCCTCGATGAGCCGACAAACCACTTGGACCTCGAAGCGGCGCTATGGCTAGAGCAGTACCTTCAGGGATGGAATGGTACCTTGTTGGTCATTTCTCATGATCGGCGTTTCCTAAACGCCATCGTCGATGGAATCATTCATCTATCGAATTACAAACTGACCCGTTACCAGGGCAATTATGATCGCTACGAACGTACGCGTCGTGAACGCTTGGAACACGAAGCCAAAATGCAAGTCCGCCAAGAGGCTGCCCGCGCGCACATCCAAAGCTTCGTTGATCGTTTTCGGGCCCAGGCCACAAAGGCAAAACAAGCGCAGTCGCGGATCAAAATGCTGGCCCGGATGGAACCCATCGTATCGGTGATGGAAGAAAAAACCATCCAGTTCAATTTCCCGCAAGCCGCCTTGCCCGCCCCGCCGCTGATTGCCATTCAAGATGTCAACGTGGGTTATGAGCCGGGTAAGCCAATCCTGCGCAATCTTGATCTTCGCATTGATCCCGATGATCGGATCGCGCTGATCGGTGCCAACGGCAACGGTAAGTCCACGCTGGTGAAGCTGCTCTGCGACAAGTTAAAGCCTGAAACTGGCACCTTGGTAAAAGCCCCCAAGATCGAAGTCGGCTACTTCGCACAGCACCAAACTGACGAACTGCGGATGGACGAAACGCCCTTTGATCATGTCGCACGAATGTTAGACGAGAACCGTGAAACCAACCTTCGGGGTCACTTGGGCCGCTTTGGGTTTTCCGGTGATCGCGCCGAGACAAAAGTCGAAAGCTTATCAGGGGGCGAAAAAGCACGATTGTTGTTCGCCCTGATGAGTTGCGGCAAACCGAATATCTTGCTGTTGGATGAACCGACCAACCACTTGGACGTTGATGCCCGCGAGGCACTGGTTCATGCGCTTAATACATTCGAAGGCGCGGTGATTCTGGTCAGTCACGATGCGCATTTGATTGAGTTGGTCGCGGATCGTCTTTGGCTTGTCGAAAATGGTACCTGCCAACCCTATGATGGCACGTTGGACGAATATGCGGTTGAGCTTCGCTCCAAACGGCGCGTCGCCCGTCAAAGCGAGAAAGCAGAAACCGCTAGCGACGCGCCAAAGGAAAACAAAAAACAAGCCCGCAAGGAACGCGCTGAACAACGCCAGGCGACAGCGAAACTCCGCAAGACCGTCCAAGAAGCAGAAAAGCGAATGGCAAAATATGGCGAACAAAAGAAAATACTAGAAGCCCGCCTTGCAGACCCCAAAGTTTATAACGGCTCAACCAGCGATATGATGGCGCTGCAAGTCGAACATGCAAAAGCCAAAGAAGCCATGGATGAAGCCGAAGCCGCTTGGCTGGAAGCACAAGAAGCCCTTGAAGGGGCTGCTTAACGCGTCATGGCCATGACCTTCATAGATGATCTGGGTTTGGCCCACGACATCGTGGAACACCCCCGCATCTTATCGCTGGTGCCCAGCATCACAGAATTACTGTTTGATCTTGATCTGGCCAAACAGTTGGTGGGGCGGACGCAGTATTGCATTCATCCGAGCGAACACGTGGCAGCAGTCCCATCGGTTGGTGGTACCAAGAAAATCAATATGTCGCGGGTGCAGGAATTTGCGCCTACCCACGCAATCATGAATATCGATGAGAACCCCAAATCGATGGCCGATGATCTTGGGCAAATGGGTATCGATGTGATCACGACACACCCGATGCGGCCTGAAGATAATCTGGGTCTGTATCAATTAATTGGCGGTGTGTTTGATCGCCAGGATCAGGCCACGCGATTGGCCGATGAATTCCGAACGGCGATGGATGCCTTAAGCCCATCGGATAACGACCCTTCCAAGCGTGTGCTTTATCTGATTTGGCAGGACCCGTGGATGGCGGTTTCCGCCGATACGTATATCGCCAATACCCTGTCACTCGTGAACTGGCATATTGCGACTCCGGGGGTGATTGATGGCCAAACCGGCGATGCGGCGCGTTACCCTAAAATCGATATCACGAACGTGGGACTTGAAAACATCGATCTGGTTTTGTTTTCAAGCGAGCCGTATTCATTTACCGAAGATCATATCAGCGCGTTTCAATCATCGTTCCCTGACCACGGGCACAAGGCCCACATCATCGATGGTGAAATGACGTCTTGGTATGGCTCGCGTGCGATCCAAGGCCTGAGGTATCTACGTGAATTTGCGGACCGTTTGTGATGAGCGGCGCCGCCATACGCTTATCAGCACTTTATGGCGGCATGTTCCTTGTCATCGGAATCATGATGCCGTTCTGGCCAGTCTGGTTAGAAGCCAAAGGCTTAAGCCCATCTGAAATCGGCTTGGTGATTGCTGCGGGCAGCATCGTTCGCGTTTTTGTCGGCCCCTTCACAGCGCGCATTGCAGACCGAACGGGAGAGCGAAAGCGCCCAATGGTGATATTGTCCGTCCTGGGCCTGCTGATGTTTTTACCCTTCGCACTGGTCGATAGTTTTTGGATGATCCTGCTCCTCCAAGCACTGTTCGCGGGCATGTTCGGCCCGATGATGCCGCTCAGCGAAAGCCTGACCATGACGGGGGCAAAACAAGACGGCCTGGATTACGGCCGCATTCGTTTATGGGGTTCCATCACATTTATCATCGGTGCATCTGGGGTGGGTTTCTTTTTAAAAGGCGCGGACCCCAGCCTGATATGGACGTCGATCGCCATCGCATTTGGGATATTTGCCCTCTCCACACTGATGATCCCGGATTATCGGGTCGCGCCTGGAAAACCCGATAGCACGCCGATCCGCCAGGTGCTGCGCGATAAGACATTCCTGATATTCATCGCGGCGACCGCCTGTATCCAAGGATCACACGGCCTGATGTATACGTTCGGGACCCTGAATTGGTTGCGGATCAGATTTGATGAACGCGTCATCGGTTTGTTATGGGCCGAGGGCGTGATTGCCGAAGTTATCTTGTTTGTCTTCGCTGCGGGCGTGGTACGTAAAATCGGCCCTGCCCGTCTGATCGCGTTGGCGGGTTTAGCTGCCGTGATACGTTGGACTGCCATGGGGCTAACAGAAGACCTTTGGATCACAGTTGCACTGCAATTACTTCACGCCTTCACGTTTGGCGCAGCGCATTTAGGGGCCGTGTATTTCATTTCAGACCGCATGCCCGATGACGTCTCCGCAACCGCGCAAACACTCTATGCGCTGACCGTCTCTGGCATCGGTATCGGATTGACGAGTTATCTGTCGGGACACTTGTACGAGGCCTATGCTGGGCAGGCATATTTTGCGATGGCGATCATGGGTGCTGTGGGCATG
>DGNZ01000247.1 GCA_002389175.1 Rhodospirillaceae bacterium UBA4479
CTCTGTCACGCAGGAACAACTCGAAGGCATTGCAAACTACTTCGCACCCGTTTCTGTATCGCAGTCCACCAGTGGTGCTGGTGGCCTTTTAGGCGGGCAAGTCATGGCAGAAGATGGTGCTGCGCTGAGTACGACGTCGCGTGATAGTGTCACTGTTGATTTGCCGCCACCCAAGGCGGGTACTGGCGGCGAAGATAATGCTGAAACCCAGGCAGGAGCTGCCGACGAAGAGTCCGTCGAAGAAGCGATGAAGCAGCGCGAGCAACAACAGCTCGAAGATGCCAAGGATGAGCTTGAAGCGACGATCGCGAGTATCCCGCAGCTCAAGCAATTCAAAGACAGCTTGTTGGTTGATAACACGCCCGATGGTCTTCGCATCCAGTTGGTCGATAAGGACGGGCTGTCGATGTTCCCGAGTGGTGGGTCTGAGCTGCGCCTGCACACCAAGCGTTTGCTTGAGGTGGCGGCCGAAATTATCAAGGCCCTGCCCCAGAATATCTCGATTTCCGGTCATACGGATTCGACGCGCTTTGGTGATGGCAGTGGTTACTCTAACTGGGAGTTGTCGGCGGATCGCGCCAATGCAGCGCGTCGCTGGCTGTCCGAGATTGATGTACCTGAAAGCCGAATAGATCGTGTCGTTGGCAAAGCAGCTACGGAACCGCTGGTGTTGGACAATCCGACGCATCCATCAAACCGTCGCCTATCAATCATCATGTTACGGGGAACGGGGGCTGGTAATCCGACCGCGAATATCGGCAAACCCAAAAAGGAAGAGCCCGAGTCGTTACCTGGTCTGAACGAAATTCGCCGCCAACAGATTAAAAATGTGCCGACTAACGTTCCGAGTGCTCCCCCTGCTGCCCCGCAAGGATTGCCTCCGCCTCCTGCTGCGCCTCAGGGGTCTGGGGGTTCTGTAAGTTCTGGTGCTTTGCCTTTACCTAGCTTGGAACTTCAGCCCGGCAACTAGTCCGGTTCCTAAGAAATGGCACATTTTCCACGAGATACTATGTGGCGAAATTGTTCAGGGAATTGCTTTGAAACCTGGAATCAGAATAATCTAATGATGATGACTTGGTTCACAACAGCACGGTCCACATGAAACATCAGGCCCTACCCGGTGCACGGTTTTTCTTTTCCACGGCACCTTTGCCGTGTCCGTACCTGCCTGACCGTACCGAACGCCGTGTGGTGACGGAATTGGTTGGGCGTGATGCCAACGAATTCCATGATCAGTTATCGATGGCAGGATTTCGTCGCTCGCATGGTATTTGCTATGTGCCCGCGTGCCCCGGATGCAACGCCTGCGTTGCTGTACGCGTTGTCGTCGACGAATTTAAACCGGGTAAATCCTTTAAGCGGATTTTGAATAAGAATAATGACCTCACGGCTGAAACCGTTGAGCCGATTGCGACCAACGAACAATTCGCGATGTTTACCGATTATCAGCGCTCGCGCCATGGTGGTGGTGATATGTCGCGCATGGATTACCTGGATTATCAGGCCCTGATCGAAGATACGCCCGTAGATACCAATGTGGTCGAATTTCGCCGTCCTTCAGGCACATTGGCGGCTGTGTGTCTTGTTGATCGATTGGGTGACGGCCTATCGGCTGTCTACAGCTTCTTTGATCCCGATGAAGTTGAGCGCAGCCTTGGGACTTATATGGTGTTATGGCTGATCGATGAATCATACGGGCAAGAACTCCCCTATGTGTACTTAGGCTTTTGGATCGATGGATGTTCCAACATGGCCTATAAATCGCGCTTCAAGCCGTTGGAGCGTATTACGCCCGACGGTTGGAAACCAATGGATTAGCGGTGCTCAGAAAATTTGCAAAGAAAAGCCCCGGAAACGTTAATCTCTGGGGCTTTGTCTTTTAGATAAATTCTGGTTTAGGATCTTTTAAGGAACTTCCAGGCCAGTGGCAGCACGGCTGCAGACAGTAAAATCTTGAATACAGCACCAGCGATAAACGGTGTGAACCCGAATTCCAGAACCGGTTTGTCCCAACCGATCAGGGTGCCGAGCCACAAAACGCCGAACCCGAAAATCATACTGGTCCCAAGCGCCATGGCTGCAATAGTTGTGAATACATTGCGATCCCAGCCGCGTTCACCCAAATAACCAACGATGGCTGCTGCCAGGACAAACCCGACAAGATAACCACCGGTGGGGCCCATCATGTAAGCGATGCCGATGCCTTTTTCAGGTGTCCCTGCGAACACGGGAAGGCCAAAAGCGCCTTCGGCAAGATAAAGCAGAACCGTCGCCACACCTAAACGCCAGCCGAAAGCCATGCTGATCGTCAGCACCACAAACGTTTGCATGGTCATGGGCACCGGATAAAACGGCACATTAATCTTAGCTGAAATCGTCATCAACAGTGTGCCAATAAATGCGAGCACCGTGAGTCGAAGCCAATTTGTGGATGTCTCGGCGCGCGGCCACAGCGTATCGGCGAGTGTTGTGTGTGGAGTTGTCGCGATCATCTTTTCATCTCCCCTGAAAAGCAAAAGTTGACCTGAAAGTCCCTCAATAGCGCGGGAAAATCAAGGTTTTAGCATAGGCATAGTTGTTGCGAGTCTATGAAAACCGATTGTTCGATGGGAAACCCTTTGGCTTAATCAGACCAGCGCCTGCGCGCTTGCCAATCCATGCCTTCAAATCTTTCTCAGATCGAGTGCCACCACCAGTTTGCCACGTAACGCCTTCGGCAAGTTCAAACGCTTGCACATCAGCAAGATGACCATCCTTGTAACGTTGCAGGATAACACCTTTGCCACGTCCCATGACCGGGACTTGATCACGCAGTTCACCGTCTTCTTTGACCTTCATTGGGAATACCACCAATTTGCGGTTGGTGCCGATGACAGCGATATGATCAGCTTTATCGGGCACCACTGCGATGGTGGTCGCTTCGGCGTCAGAACCAACGTTCAATACCTGTTTGCCGTTCTTGGTTTGCGCCACCACGTCATCTTCGGGGACGATAAAGCCCCTGCCCGCATCTGATGCGATCAGGAACTTACGGCCGCCCTCGTTCTTCATGATCGACACCACGTCATGGCCGTTCGGCAGATCAATCATCAGGCGGATCGGCTCTCCATGGCCACGACCGCCCGGAAGTTTATCTACGCCGAGCGTATAGAACCGACCGTTGGTGCCGAATACCAAGACTTTATCCGTGGTTTCAGCATGTAGCCAGAATTTGAGCTTATCACCGTCTTTGAATTTTAGCGCGTTGATGTCTTCCAGATGCCCCTTGGCGGCGCGGATCCAGCCTTTTTCAGAAAATACGATGGTGACGGGCTCTTTTTCGATCATCGCTTCGATGGGGACGATCACGATATCCGGCACGGCACCGATATCGGTGCGGCGCTTGCCAAGTTCTGTTTTAGGGCCAAAGGACTGTTTTAAGCCTTTGAGGTCATCTTCGATGCTTTTCCAGCGCAAGGTCTCGTCACCCAACAGGGTTTTGAGTTCTTTGCGTTCGGCTTTCAGACCTTTGTCTTCTTTGCGGATTTCCATCTCTTCGAGTTTCCGCAACTGCCGCAAGCGCATGTTCAGGATGGCTTCGACTTGGACTTCGGACAGATCAAAGGTTTTGATCAATACCTGCTTGGATTCGTCTTCTTCGCGGATGATGCGAATGACTTCATCCAGGTTTAGGTATGCGATCAGTAAACCGCCGAGGACTTCGAGACGATGTTCGATTTTTTCAAGGCGGAAATTGGTTCGTCGGACCAAAACATCATCGCGGTGTTCCAAGAACGCGATCAATGCCTCGCGGATGTTCATCACGCCTGGTACATTGTGCTTATTCAGCACGTTTAAGTTAAGGCCAATCCGTGTTTCCAAGTCAGTTTCGCGGAACAAATGCTCCATCAGCATTTCGGGTTCAACGTTACGCGATTTAGGCTCAAACACGATGCGGATGTCTTCAGCGGATTCGTCGCGAATATCGGCCAGCATCGGCAATTTCTTGGCAAGTAACAGTTCAGCGGTTTTTTCAATCAGGCGCGATTTCTGAATTTGATATGGGATTTCGGTCACGACGATCTGATATTGGCCTTGGCCCAGATCTTCGGTTTCCCACCGTGCTCGCAACCGGAACCCACCGCGACCGGTTTTATATGCTTGAACAATGTTGGCATGATCTTCGACCAGCACGCCGCCTGTTGGGAAATCGGGGCCTTTAATCAGGTCAGCCAGTTTATCGAACGTCACACCGGAATTCAGGATGCCATCGGTGGTGTGTTTCGCCGTTTTGACGATGTGCAGCATGGCATCACACAGTTCCCCCACATTATGCGGTGGAATGTTCGTGGCCATGCCCACTGCGATCCCGCTGGCCCCGTTGGCCAACAAGTTAGGCAATGCTGCGGGTAAAACGACGGGTTCAGAATCTTCACCATCGTAGGTATCGCGAAAATCGACAGCGTTTTCGTCGATCCCTTGCAAAAGCAGCGTTGCAACTTCGGTCAGGCGAGCCTCGGTGTAACGCATCGCAGCTGCGTTATCGCCATCGATGTTCCCAAAGTTTCCCTGCCCATCTACCAGTGGATAGCGCTGCGCGAATTCCTGTGCCAAGCGAACCATGGCGTCGTAAATCGATTGGTCGCCATGCGGGTGGTATTTACCCATGACGTCACCCACGACCCGCGCGCATTTTTTATATCCGGATGCTGGATCAAGCTTGAGTTGGCGCATCGCGTACAACAGACGACGATGAACGGGCTTCAGGCCATCGCGCACATCGGGCAAGGACCGCGACATGATGGTCGACAGCGCATAGGACAAATAGCGCTCAGACAGCGCTTCCGCTAAGCGAGTTTCCCGGATTTCTTCGTTGCCGACGCATTTGCTCATGGCACTGCCTTCGTATGATATCGTATGACGCCCGCGAATCGGACCCACATATAGTAGCTACCGCGAAAACAAGGTCAACGCGGGAACGATCACGAATCACCCCTATTATCCCATATATGTGGACAAAACGTGACGTTATTCTTGATCATTTACACTTCAAATGTTCATGATATGTTCTTTTTATCTCAAGGGCACCTCTAAAAATAGCCCCGCCCCAAGTTTTAATCGGGTAGAATCACGATAGCGCG
>DGNZ01000003.1:0-2323 GCA_002389175.1 Rhodospirillaceae bacterium UBA4479
GCGCAAAAAACAGCCGCCTAAAAGTGGGAAAACACATATTGACAAGTCATAACATTATTCACAATGTAGACTGACTTCAGTCCGTTTTTGTTATGTATAGAAGCCATCCGATTTGTGGTAGAGGCTCGGTTCGGGAAAATCGATATGACAGCTTGGATTTCAATGATCAATGACGCTGATGCAAGCCCAGATCTCCGCAAGGCACTAGATCTTGCACGAACACCGCATGGCACCGTCGATAATGTGATGCGCGTTCATTCGCACCGGCCCAATACGATGAACGGCCATGTGGTACTTTATCGTGCGGTTCTGCATGATTCGGCGAACAGTTTGCCAACCTGGCTGCAGGAAACGATCGGCTCGTATGTATCGGCGCTGAATGATTGTGACTATTCCTATGCGAATCACTGGAAAAACGCCGCCCATCTGATTGGCGATAAAGAGCGTGCCATTGCAGTTGAGGCGGCGCTGAAAAAGCGCCGTCCGGGAGATGTTTTTGACGGGGCAGAATTGGCACTTTTGCAATATGCAGAAAGATTGACATTATCGCCCGGAACCATGCAGCAGTCAGATGTTCGCGTGTTGCAGGACGCCGGACTGGATGATGGACAGATTTTAGAGGCCAACCAGATCATTGGTTATTTCAATTATGTGAACCGATGCTTGAATGGTCTTGGGGTAACAACACAGGGAGATGTCATCGGATATTATTCGGATTAGGGGGAACTATGATGATGAAATCACAGACAGAACTAAATTCATCGCTTGACGCCACAGGCTATGTCTTTGACGCCCCGCTTAGATTAGGGGCAAAGAACCTGATCAAAGGCTGTTTGGGTGATGTTTTTGGCAAAACCATTCTGATCGTTGCAGAAGACCCGCAACTTGGCTGGTATGACGCCGCCGCACCGGCAAGCGTTGAGGCCGTCCTCATGGAAATGGGCGCCACAGTCAAAATGCTAAAGGTTGGTGCGCCCAAAAACCATGCTATCGACGCTGTTCAAATCGCCATAAATTCGGCTGACGAGGTGATTTTCTTTGCCCGTATCGGCGATCAAGGCCGTTTTAAGTCACAATATCATGGCCCTTGTTCAGTGATGAGCTATGCGATAAATGCCAGCATGCTAGCAAGCGGCTATGGGCGGCTTGATCACGGCGCTATGACTGCATTAAAAGAAGAGATTGACGAGATAACGCTTAGAGCACAGCATATTTGCATCACCTGCCCGCTCGGCACGCATGTTGAAGGATCGCCCGGACATAGCATGGCCAATGGCGACGAGGTTATCGTCAGCCGCTATCCGATGGGCATACCAAAGCCTGTTCTTGCCGATGGCTTTACCGGCGTGGTCAAGCTGGCGCACTATCTCACACCAGCAGGCTCAAAGGTTTATCAGCCAGACTTTCTAGAACTTCCCGAAATTGTCACAGCGCGTATTGACGGCACCCGAATTACCGGCATTACCGGCCCGGCAGACCTTGTCGCGGCGTTTAAAAAACATTACGAGCAGGTGGCGGCAAAATTCGAACTGGAACCGTTTCATATCGACTCATGGCATGCGGGAATTCACCCTCTGATGGAATATGACATGCCAGCATCAGCCAATCCCTCTCGCTGGGCGCAAACGGTGTTTACCAACCCGAGGGTCCTACACTTTCATACCTGCGGCACGGGGCCACCAGGCGAAATCTGCTGGATGGTCATTGATCCGACTATTACCATTGATGGCATTGCCCTTTGGGAGAATGGAAGGTTGCAACCCCATCGCTTTGCACGCACAATGGACGTTCTGCGCACATCACCCGAACTTGCCAATGCCTTTGCTGCACCGATTGACGAAATTGGTTTGAAGGATGCAATCTAGCAATTTATGTTCGATAATATTTTGGTCTTGTTTACAGCAATCAAGGGTACATAATTAATGGGTAGGTTTTCCGCCTTTAGCCTTGCCTGGCATGCCCTCAGCCATCATCGTAACTGGACGCGCTACTGGCAGAATTTGCCACTTGCAAAAAAATATGATGTTTTGATCATTGGCGCGGGCGGACATGGCCTTGCCACCGCTCATTACCTTGCCAAAAACCATGGCATTACCAACGTTGCGGTTCTGGAAAAAGGATGGCTTGGCGGCGGCAATATTGCCCGTAACACGGTGACCATCCGGTCTAATTACCTGCGTGATGAAAGCCTGCCCTTTTTTGTCAAAAGCGTGTCCTTATTCGAAGGGTTGGCAAAGGATTTGAACTTCAATCTGATGTATTCCAAGCGGAGCATGATTGATGTTGTTCAAACCTACCCAAAAATGCGGGAAATTCGCCGCCG
>DGNZ01000003.1:2452-2673 GCA_002389175.1 Rhodospirillaceae bacterium UBA4479
GTTTGCCGGCATGATGGTGTCGCCTGGGGCTATGCCCGTTCGGCAAGCAACCGCGGCGTAGAAATTCACCAGCATACCGAGGTAAAAAGTCTTCTTCGTGACAATGACGGCACGATCAAGGGTGTCGAGACAAACCGCGGAACGGTGCTTGCCGATAAGGTTGCCGTGGTTGTTTCTGGACATACGACGACCATTACCCAAACCGCTGGCCTGCGGCTGCC
>DGNZ01000345.1 GCA_002389175.1 Rhodospirillaceae bacterium UBA4479
AAGCCAAACCAAGCCAAACAAAGGGAAGTGTCACCCTGAACTTAATTCAGAGTCTCATTTAAATGTTAGACTGAATGAGAAGCTGAATTGCAATATGTCATCACTGTCATTCCCGCGCAGGCGGGAATCTAAGGGTCGGTTCATAGGCCCCCGCCTTCGCGGGGGTGACGGTGGGTTTGTGACGTATCAGAAGCCACATGCTTCTGATCACACAAGTTTGACCAGCTGCTTTCCAACGTTGCGGCCTTGCAACATACCAATGAACGCATCGGGGGCGTTCTCCATGCCTTCGGCGATTGTTTCGCGGTAAACCATTCTTTTGTCGGCGATCATAGCTTCAAGTTCGGCGCGCGCTTTCGGCCAGATATCCTTATGGTTTGTTAGCACGAAGCCTTCCATTTTCAGTGACTTGTCGAAGAACAAATGCATGTTCTTGTTGCCGAAGGGCTCTCCGAGTTCGTTGTAGCGTGCGAGGACACCACAGACCGGAATGCGGGCGAGGCGGTTACATTGCCCCATCACGGTTTCCAAAACCTCCCCGCCAACATTATCGAAATAGACATCGACACCGTTGGGCGCGGCCTCGGCCAGTTGCGCGGCCAAGTCGTCGCGTTTGTAATCGATACAGGCGTCAAAGCCGAAAACATCGGTCACGGTACGACATTTTTCCGGCCCGCCTGCGATTCCCACGGCGCGGCATCCCATGTCTTTGGCCAATTGTCCGACCGTGCTACCAACCGACCCCGCAGCGGCAGAAACCACGACGGTTTCACCTGGCTTGGGGGCGCCGGTGATTTTTAACCCAACCCACGCCGTGACACCGGTTGAGCCGCAGGTGCCCAGATATGTCGATAGCGGCACATTGTTTTTTGGCTCGACCACGAAATCCAGGTCCGTGCCATCTGAAACCACGTGGGTTTGCCATCCCAATCGGCCCACGACATGTGTCCCTACGGGGTAATCAGGGTGTCGGGATTTGACGACACGGCCAAGCACACGCCCGACCATGACGTCGCCTGGCGAGAGGGTGTTGGGACTATATGTCCACCCCCCGCCCATCAGCATCCGCATATAGGGATCAAGCGACAGAAAGAGGTTTTCCAACAGAAATGCACCGTCACCCGGTTCTGGAATGGGGGTGTGGGCAATCTCAAAGTTATCCGATGTCGGCATGCCTTCGGGTGCAGATTTAAAAAGGACCTGCGTATTGGTGTCGGTCATGGGGGGATCTCTCTATTGGGGATGGGCTCAAAGATTAATTAGACATGGCGAGGGTGATCGCGCTTGGCAACCCGGAACCAATCTAAACTGGAATACTGAAACCTCTATTACTCATGCGTCTACTGGCTATTACTCATGTGTCTGCTCATACATCGTCCCGGAAACCGATAGGTTGTCAGTGACGATGCGAATTCTGTAATTATTAATAGTGTCATCCCAAACTTGATTTGGGATCCATGTTTAGCCAACAACAATTATTTGGCTGAAAGATGGGTCCCGGGTCTCCCCCGGATCAAGTCCGGGGTTGCCCGGAATGACAAATCGAGACTACGAATACTTCTGCGGCAGGCCTGACGGGTCGGCTTCTTGGATGCCTTGGGCGGCGCCGACCACGAGTTCGCCAAATTCGCGTAGGAAAATGGATCCCTTCACCGTGCGTTGGAGCAAGATGCTGCGGCGGTCGTTGGGATCGACCTTGCGGCGCAGCATGCCCAGGCCGCTTAGGCGATCAACGGCGCGGGTCACGGCGGGCTTGGTGACCATCAATAAATCCGACATGCCGCGCACCGTATGCGGCGGCGGCGTCAAGTAGACGGTCAGCAACAATGCCATCTGGCGGGCTGATAAATCGGGCGCATCACGGCGCACGCTGGCGACGGTGGCGCGTCGCCAAATATCCAGGCCGTCGAGTTCTGAAATTTCTATACTCATGCGGGCGCCGCCAAAATCGTTTCGATGTCGAAATTTTTACGGGATTAAGGCGATGTCTCGCAACCTAAAAATGTTTTTGGTGGGTCAGGGTGTACCTGGCTTCGATGGCGCTGTAGATCGCGCGCATGCCCATGGCCTCGCCACCTTCGGGTCGGCCTGGCTTGGATGATACGTTCCATGCCATCAAATCGATGTGCGCCCAGGTGGTGTCACGTGGGGCAAAGTGCTGCAGGAACAGTGCTGCAGTGATCGCTCCACCATAGCCGCCTTCGGGGGAATTGGTCAGGTCGGCAGACTTGCCATCGATCATTTTGCGGTACCCCTTCCACAGTGGCATCCGCCACAGCGGGTCGTTGATCTGCATCCCCATGTCCAAGACCGACGTGGTAAAGGCATCGTCGTCACAAAAGAATGCGGGGAGCTCGGTGCCAAGGGCAACGCGCGCGGCCCCGGTCAGGGTCGCGAAATCGACGACCAATTCTGGTTTGCATTCTCCGGCGCGGGTCAGGGCGTCGGCCAATATGACGCGACCTTCGGCGTCTGTGTTGCCGATCTCAATCGTGGTGCCGGACCTTGTATCGACGATATCTAAGGGGCGCATGGCGTTGCCGGCGATGGCGTTTTCAACCGCGGGGATTAATACCTTCAGATGAATGGGCACGCCCATTGCCATGATGGCGTGGGCGATGCCCAACACGTTGGCGGCACCCCCCATGTCTTTTTTCATATACTTCATGCCCGCCGCAGGCTTGATATCAAGCCCGCCACTATCGAAACAGACACCCTTGCCGACCAGAGCCACGGTCGGGTGTTTGGGATCGCCCCAGGTGATTTCGATCAGGCGGGGTTGGTCGGTGGCGGCGCGCCCGACGGCATGAATGGCGGGATAGTTTTCTTTGAGCAGTTGGTCGCCAACGGTGATGTCGCACGTGGCACCAAATTGACCTGCCAATTTAGCGGCGGCCTTGGCCAAGCCCTCGGGCCCTAAAATATTTGCCGGTGTGTTGATCAGATCACGGGCCAGGAACGTTGCCTCGGCCAATGCGCGGATACGTTTTTCATTAAAGTCTTTTGATAAATGAAGCCGCGCAGGCAGGTGTTCGCGCTTTATATAATTATCGAAGTTGTATCCACCGAGCACCCAACCCAGGGCCAGGTTATCTAAGTCCGCCTGATGGGGCGCGCCATTCACACCGTGCAGCGCGTATTCGCCGACGGGCAGGGCGGTCGCCAATTGCGCCACATCCCACATGCCGGGCGTGCCAGTACCGATTCCGGCGACCACACAGTCGATGGCGCCATCGGGAGCGGGGACGATGACGAATTTCCCAGGCTTGGGCTTGAAGCGATTTGCCTGCAACCAAGCGGTCGTACTTTTAGGGGCGTCCTGGGCCCAATCTGAAAATGTGTCTTTAGAAACCAAAATGACCGGAATCGCATCATCTTCTGTGCTTAGAACTTTATCGACCACCGGGGGCTCCTCATCGTTTCGCGCATGGCTGCCGCGTCTCTATGATGTCTGTCTGGCAACGCAAATTATATTATCCACGATATGGGTAAGATGCCCAGCTTTCGCCACCGAAAAGATTTGCGAGCCGTTTCCCAATGCCTACACTCGGCCCCATTCAGATCGGAGGACCACCATGAGCGGACTACTTGAAATTGTTATCGGCAACAGGAACTACTCATCTTGGTCGCTTCGTGGTTGGTTGGCGATCAAGCACACTGGCCTGCTGTTCACAGAAATTTTCATCCCCTTAAATCAGCCTGAAACAAAAGCCCAGATCGCGGCCAATTCCAAAAGCGGCTTGGTCCCGGTGCTTAAAGTTGATGGTCATGAGGTCTGGGATAGCTTGGCGATCATCGAAACGTTGAACGACCTGGCCCCTGATGCAGGACTATGGCCGGATGATTTTTCGACCCGTGCCCGCGCGCGTTCGGTCAGTGCTGAAATGCATTCCGGATTTTACCCGCTACGGCGCGATATGCCGATGGATTTACGCAGCACACACACAGGTATTGGACACACCGAAGGCGCGCTCAAAAATGCGGCCCGCATCAGTGAACTGTGGACCGATTGCCGTGATGCCTATGGTGCAGGTGGCGATTATTTGTTCGGTGCCTGGTCCGCTGCCGACATGATGTACGCACCCGTTGTCGGACGCTTTCGCACATTCGGTATCCCGGTGGATGCCAAAGTGCAGAAATATCTGGATGCGGTATGGGCGCACCCAGATATGCGCGAATGGGTCCAAAGCGCCGTCGACGAGCCTTATACCATCGATATTTTTGGGTAGAAAATTTCTTAAATGAAGCGCGCATACAACAATGACTGAGTGTTGTCTTATAGCGGCGCACTGAAACCCTCGTCGGTTGCTATTCATAACGGTAAAGTTTATCGATTGGGTGCGCTGCAGCATAGGAGTTTCAAAAATGATTGTTCGCTTTCCTTTTATACGGTTTCAACAAATGGCATTTGCCGCAGCGATCATTGCGGTACCCCTCACCAACGCCGTCGCACAGGAACAGGGATCTGCGCCAAGCGTCATTGTGATTGAGGCCGCTGAACAGGAAATAACGCCCGTTGTTAAGTATCCAGGACGTGCCGAAGCGGTCGAGACGGTTGAGCTTCGCGCCCGCGTTGAAGGTTTCCTAGAGCAAAGAAATTTCCGCGAAGGCGCTGACGTCGCCATTGGCGATGTTCTGTTCGTGATTGAGCAGGAGCCATACAAAATCGTTGTCGAGCAGCGCCGTGCCGAACTTGCTGCCGCTGTCGCGACCGAAAAAATGCCCAAGCGGATTTTAATCGTAAAAAATCATTGGCCAAACGCAACGACGTTTCGCAGGCATCGTTAGATCAATCAGAAGCAGACTTGGCCACAGCACAGGCGGCTGTTCTGCATGCGCAAGCGGAACTGCGAGCTGCCAACCTTGATCTCAACTATACCGAAATCCGCAGCCCCATTAACGGTCGTACCAGTCGTGCAACCTATAGCGTTGGCAATCTAGTGAATTCATCAAGCGACCCGCTTGCTACGGTCACACGTTTCGATCCGATTTACGTCACCATTAAGGTGAGCGAAGAACAGCTGATCGATGCACGCAAACGCGGTATTGATCTCGATAACCCGCCAGTTGCGCCGTCGCTTTTACTCTCGGACGGAACTAGTTATCCGTTCGAAGGTCGGTTCGAATATTTAGCGGCCCAAGTGGATCAGGGTACAGACACCATCACGGCCCGCGCCGAGTTTCCCAATGCTGAAAAGATATTGTTGCCCGGACAGTTTGTCAGCGTTTTGGTGCGCCAAAAAGCCCCTGAATTTGCCATCGCTGTTCCGCAAACAGCGGTACAACAGGATGCGAATGGCTATTTCGTGTTGGTCGTGGACCGGGAAGATACGGTCGAAATGCGCCGTGTCACTCTGGGCCGACAAGTCGATAGCGTGTGGGTTGTCCAAGACGGATTGGCGACCGGCGAGCGGGTCATCGTACAAGGGATCCAAAAAGCGGGTGTCGGCAAAAAGGTAAAACCGACGCTTAGCGGCAAGTCTGGAAAAGGGTCCTAACGGATGTTCTCAGATTTTTTTATCTCTCGGCCACGTTTCGCATTTGTTGTAGCGATTGTGATCACGTTGGCGGGTGCGATTGCGCTTAATGCCCTGCCAATTGCGGAATACCCCAACATCACACCGCCGCAAGTCAAAGTGACGGCCAATTATTCGGGTGCCAATGCCGAAGTGGTGAAGCAAAGTATCGCGATCCCCATCGAAGAACAGGTCAATGGCGTTGATGACATGCTGTATATGTCATCGTCGAGTGGAAACGATGGCAGCTATGAATTAACCGTGACGTTCGCTGTTGGAACCGATCCAGATACCGCCGCAGTTAACGTGCAAAACCGTGTTGCGATTGCCACACCGAAGCTGCCGGCAGATGTGACGCGCACGGGTGTTGTGACAAAAAAGCAGTCATCAAACATGCTGCTGGTGGTCAACGTTGTATCGCCAGATGAAAGCCGGGATGCGATTTTCCTGAGCAACTATGCCTCGATTAACATCGAAGGATCGCTGTCACGGCTGAACGGTGTCGGAAAC
The DNA here is from genome assembly GCA_002389175.1 of Rhodospirillaceae bacterium UBA4479. GTDB lineage: Bacteria > Pseudomonadota > Alphaproteobacteria > Rhodospirillales > Casp-alpha2 > UBA4479. The sequence continues at coordinate 6,027 of DGNZ01000345.1, forward strand.
GTGTCTCAGTTTGGTCCACTCGATTATGGGATGCGGGTCTGGATGGACCCCGATCGCATGACCGCGCTTGGCATTACAACAACAGATGTCGCCAACGCGATCGAAGAGCAGAACCTTCTAGCTACTGCTGGCTCACTTGGCGCACCACCGTTCACCAATGACGCACAATTTCAGCTCTCGATCCAGGCCAAGGGGCGGCTCGCCACCGTCGAAGAATTCGGTGGCATCATTGTCCGTGCGAATACAGATGGCTCGTTCATCCGGCTGCGCGATATCGCGCGCATTGAACTGGGTGCGCAAAGTTATGCCTCGACGGCCAAGCTGAACAACAAACCGTCCACGGCAATCGCGGTGTATCTGTCGCCGGGCGCGAATGCATTGGATGTTGCCGACGCCGTATATGCAGAGTTGGAAGTTCTGTCCAAGCGCTACCCTCCGGGCGTGGAAACGAAGATCATTTACGATACGACCAACGCTGTCCGCGCATCCATCAAAGAAGTCGTGACCACGATGCTCATCACCTTCGTGTTGGTCGTCATCGTGACGTTTATGTTCCTTGCCGATTGGCGGGCAACGCTTGTGCCGACATTGGCCATTCCCGTATCGCTGATCGGCACTCTTGCTGTCTTATTGATTGCAGGATTTTCGATCAACATGATCACGTTGTTCGCATTTATCTTAGCCATTGGTGTTGTCGTTGATGACAGCATCGTCGTGGTTGAAAACGTGCAGCGGGTCATGGATGAAGATGACCTTGAAGCCGCCGACGCAACACGTAAGGCGATGAGAGAAATCACGGGTCCTGTGATTGCAACCACGCTGGTACTGCTGGCGGTGTTTGTGCCTGTCGCTTTTATGCCCGGCGTGACGGGGCAATTGTATCGACAGTTCGCATTGACCATCTGCGTTGCTGTGTCGTTTTCATCACTGAACGCTTTGACCTTAGCGCCGGCCGTCTGTGCGATTTTGTTCAAAAAAGGTGCGGGCACCCCAAAGGGGCCGCTGAAATGGTTTGCCTCGTTAGTTGATAGCAGCCGCAATGGATATGTCCGTATTGTTGGTGTCATGGCCCGGCGTGTCGTGCTGTCGCTGGCCGTATTCGCGATTTTTGGCGGCGCGACTTTTATGATGTTCAAAAACGCGCCGACCGGCTTTTTACCCACCGAAGACAAGGGCGTCTTGTTCAGTAATGTGCAGCTCCCCGATGGCGCATCGTTGAGCAGAACAAATGAAGTTGTCGCCGACATCGTCGACATGATGCGTGCCACCGAAGGTGTTCAGGACGTTATTTCTGTCACCGGGTTTAGTATCATTTCCGGTGCTGCCTCGAACTCGGCACTGGTTATTCCGATCCTCACACCTTGGAGTGAGCGCACTGGCCCCGGCCTTAAATGGTATGAGATATTAGGGACGCTTAACGCCAAGCTGGCGGGTATCTCCAGCGCCAATGCATTTGCATTCCCGTTACCCCCGATCATGGGACTGGGAACATCCGGCGGCATTGAAGCGGAATTACAGGATTTGCAGGATCGTTCGCCGCAGGAAATGGCGGCCGCTGTTCGAAGCCTTGTCGTTCATGCCAATCAAAGTGGTGAATTTGCGCGCACCTTCTCGACATTCTCGGCAAGTGTGCCGCAGTTGTTCCTCGATGTTGATCGCGATAAGGCACAAGTCCTTGGCGTGCCGCTGAATCATATTTTCTCGACCCTACAAGCGAATTTCGGGTCTCGTTACATCAACGACTTTAATTTGTATGGAAAGACTTATCAGGTTCGCATTCAGGCGGAATCCCGTTTCCGCTCTACGATTGACGACATTAACAAACTGTATGTTCGCAACAGTTCAGGCGACATGGTGCCACTGCGCTCTTTGGTGAATATCAAACCGATTTTGGGACCGCTAAGCATCAAGCGCTATAACCAGTTCCAAAGTGCAAATATCAATGCGACACCAGCACCGGGGGTATCAACGGGGGACGCTATTCCTGCGATGGAAAAACTCGCCGCCGAGGCATTGCCAGACGGTTATGCGCTGAGCTGGACCGGGACTGCGTTGCAGGAACAAGAAGCGGGGGCACTTATAATAGCGATTTTCAGTCTCGCACTTGTCTTTGCCTATTTGTTCCTTGTTGCACAGTATGAAAGTTGGACGGTCCCGCTTTCTGTGATTTTATCCGTTGTTATTGCCGCCTTTGGGGCGCTGATACCGATTACCCTTTTGCCGTTCTTGAATTTCAACCTGTATGCGCAAATAGGTTTGGTCATGCTGATTGGGCTGTCTGCTAAAAGCGCCATTCTGATCGTCGAATTTGCCAAGGTCCGGCGCGAAGATGGTTTAAGTATCTATGATGCTGCCATGGAAGCGGCACGGCTGCGGTTCCGTGCCGTGATGATGACGGCACTGTCGTTTATTCTTGGCGTCTCAACATTGATCGTTGCATCCGGTGCAGGTGCGGCCAGTCGGGTTTCCGTCGGGTTTGTGGTTTTCGGCGGTATGATCGCGGCGACGTTCATCGGGATATTCTTTATCCCACCCCTTTATGTGGCGATCCAGTCCTTGCGCGAAAAAATACGCCCGCCGAAAGCGAAAACGACTTAGTCAGAGTTTTAGAGCGTGTCTTAACGAACGCAAGCGCGCGCTATGCCTTTGATATTTTAGGCAAGCGCGCGCTCGTCGATCAGGTAATAATTTCGGCAGCAGGCAGGCCTAAACGATCGACTGTGTTGTCGCCATTTCGGATGCCCGCGATGGTGTCTTCTTCTTGGGCAATTTTTTCCAGCGATGCTTTCAGCAACCGTTCGTGTTGCGCCAACGGCACCACGGCAACGCCGTCGTCATCACCGACGATGATATCGCCGGGCGATACCGGGCAATCACCACAAGAAACGGTGCCATCGATGACGCCACCAAAACCCTTGTGCGGGCCGGCAGGTACGATCGCTGACGAATACGCAGCGAATCCCAGTTCGCGAATTTCTGCGACATCACGGATCGCCCCATCAACAACGATGCCAGCAACGCCGCGATAGATGGCGGCTTCGGTCATGATGCCGCCCCAGATGGCGACGTTTTCAGACCCGCGGGCATCGATAATCATCACTTCGCCGGGTTTGCACATGCCAATCAGTGTGTGCGGTGCTGCGTTATCACCGGACATACATGTGACGGTGCGCGCTTGGCCACACAGCTTCATGCCCTGCCATACAGGATTGATTCGCCCGGCCATAACCTGTGTGCGGTTCATGACATCAGAGACGATGGCAGGCGGAATGGCGCGCCAGGCATCAATCACGTCAGCGGGAAGTGTTTCGAATGATACGTCGTATTTTTGTATGGCCACGGAATCCTCATGAGTTTGTGAAAGTTTGATCGGAACACTAACGATGCATTTCCGGTCTCGCAACCGGGTCACAAAAAGATACACGAATGATCACAAGTTTGTGCCCACATCAAATTGTGGACGATCATCACTTGCAGGCGCTGTGTGCGTCAGAAACAATGCGCCAAATCAAAGATTGCCCGGAGTCGTTTATGCTAAAAAGTTTATTGGGTTTGGTGGGGCTTGGTGGCCCTGAATACGATGCGAAAATTCTTGCCCGCGATGCACGGTCAATGATCGACATGGTGCATGGTCAGCATGGCGCGGCGTCGCTAGAGAGCATTGCTGCCACCTGCCGCGAACATATTAATCTGGTGCATGAACGCGGGCTCAACGACCCGCAATTCTATGAACAGGGCATTGTTCAGCTAACTGAATTGAACAAAGCGGCCCGCATGCGCCGCGAAAACGCCGTGTGGTCGGGGATTACGCTCGCCGTAATTTACGTGAGGGCAGAAATTCTAGGCGACTTGGGCATGCCTGCGAAAAATGTGATCGAGGGCTTCATGCAAAAGTGGGAGCATGACGGCAATCTAGGGGATGAATACGAAGGCACCGATATCTACTGATATCAGCGGCTTAAACGTATTTTCCCAAACTAGTTTTGTGCGAGAGCCGGCACCGCTTGTGCGGCAGGGGCTGATTCTGGACCGATGTCAGATGCGCTGATCAGGCCATCATGGGCCGTGGCAAAGAAAACCACCGTAATCACCAAAAATGCGACCGCAACGGATATCCGCATGAAGTTGCCCAGTTTGTCCCACGGTCCCGCTTCTGCGTATGCCCGTTGGCCTTCTGCGATATCGCTCATAGCTTCTGCTCCAATGCCTTGATTTGGCGTGATGATTTCATCACTAGACATGGGCATTAAGGCCAAAAAAGGGCAAAGGAAAGGTTAATTCCCGGAAATGCGGTGAATACTTACAATTTATAACAAAAGCCGAGGCCGCCGAATTCGTTATAAATCCGCGCGAAGACCCGGCCAGTTTTTATCGCCGACTTTGATATTGGCAGCCTGATCTGATTGCCAACGCGACCGCACGCCCTTGGAATAATTCAGGTACAGTGCGCCATCGACAACGGACCATGCCTCGGGATCGGTGGGGGCGGTATAGCCGCGCGATACGGCATAGGCACAATAGCCGCCATATTTAGGGGCATATTTTTCTGGGTCAGCCGAGAAAGTGGCCATGTTTTCTTGGCTGGCAAACCGCCAATCGGCCCCGTCCCAAGTGAAACTATGTGCGGCGTCGCCTTTGACGGGCTTTTTCTGGGTGAAGTAGGCGACCGGGTCATAGCCATTGATTGCGGTGCCGCTTGATTGATAGGTCACGTCGCCCGCTTGCAGGGACGTTACGGCAACAAAGCTTAAGGCCGCGCCCAGAAAAAGACGGCGGCTGAATTGAGAATTAAAAAGGGTCATATCGAAATCTCCGATGTCATGTGTTGCTCTTTATATAAAGCGACAATCCCTCACTGGCTTCTCACAAGTACGTCAGCGTTTCGTTATTGATAAGGTTGGGCGGGTTACTGCCCCCGCCAACGCTGGAACGTGGCTTCGATCTTGGGGCCGAACTCTGCCCAGAACGCAGTATCGACGGCGAGGGCGGTACGGAATTTGCCCGGCGATGTGGGCAGTTCTGCGCGGACATTCTGCGGCACGGCATCCAAGCCCGATTGGCGCGCCGGACCAAACCACAGCCGAATGCTGAGTTCCGCCAACCGCCCGGCGTCGGTGGCATAACTGACAAAGCGCTGGGCATTGGCCAATTTGGTACTGGCCGCAGGAATCGCCCAATAGGTCGTGCGCCACAGTTGGCGATCCCATATTAATGTGACGGGCCGACGTGCGCCCTGGCGCGGACGCAGAAAGCGTCCCGCATAGGCGGTGGTCATCGATACCAGTCCCTCGTTCAACAGTTTTTCAGCGCCTTCACCGGATCGCCAAAACACCAGAGAGGGTTTGATGGAGTCGAGTTTCGCCAACGCGCGCTCGACGCCGCCCGGTCGGCGCAGCACGTCGTATACATCTTCGTTGGGAATACCATCCGCCATCAGTGCGACTTCTAGCGTTCCTTCGGCATTGGTGGACATGCCGCGCTTGCCAGGAAAATTCTGAAGGTTGAAAAAGTCTTTTAGGGTTTGTGGGGGGAACTTGGCGAATGTTGTGGTGTCGTAGGCGATGGCCTGTGACCAGATCATCGCACCCACACCACAAGGGTGCAGCGTGCCCTCGACAAAATCATCCAGAATACCATTGCCGAGCAATTCGGCGGCATCGACCTTGCGGAACACGCCGTCGGCACAGCCGCGGGTTAAGTCGGCGCGTTCTACATCGACCACATCGACTGGACTTTTCGATGACTTGGATAAGAACCCGTCTTTTGAAAAATCACCGTTGTGATAATGGATCCGAACGCCAATCCCGGTTTCACGGGTAAAGGGTTTAAAGACCGCAGCTTCTTGGGCAGCACTGTAAAAGCCGCTCCACGTCGCGACGGTGATTGGGTCGCCAGATTGTGCATTCGCTGGCGCGGATAAAATCATGCTGCCCATCAGGGCCAGGCATATCGTCGCAATCGATTTTAGGGGTCTATGTCGCATCGCGTTTACTTTACGCGATTGGCCCCGCTGCTGGGAACGGGAAATCGTGCCCAGCAGGTTGTATCTATGTCGTGAGTTTAGTTAACCGGCCAGATAAGTGACGTTCAGGGCGGCTGCGATGCCGATAAGGGCGACGAAAAACAGGGTGTTAAAAATAACGGTTCGCATTTGATTTCTCCAATCATGTGTTGCTTTGACCCTGATGTACGCCTGTCCATATATTCAAACAAACGATATTAATTTGATATTATATATAGGTTACCTTAATTTAAATTATGAACATTCTCCATTTCAGAACCTTGGTTGCTGTGCATGACGCGCCGACTTTTGCGGATGCCGCAGACGCGTTGTACCTGACCCCGGCAGCGGTCAGCCAACAGATGCGCCATCTCGAAGATACGTTGCAGATTGCACTATTTGATCGGACGACCCGACCGCCCCGATTGAACGCGCATGGCCTTCGCATCGTGGCCCAGGCCCGTGATGTGCTGGTCAGTTATGATCGCCTGGTTGAAGTGGCGGGTGCCGTCGATGAAATTGCAGGTGTGCTGACCATCGGGGCGGCGACAGGAATCACCAGCCGATTGATCCCGGCGGTGCTGCGAAAATTGCGCGACAAATACCCCGCCCTTCAGATCAAGATCGAAGAAGGTGTGACCAGCGATCTGATCTCGCGGGTGCGGCGACGCAGTTTGGATGCGGCCGTAATCACCGAGCCATTGATCCCGGAACCCGAAATGGTGACGTTGCCGATTACATCAGAACAAATGATGGTTCTGGCCCCGGCAGACAGCATCGAAGATGATTGGCAGGCGCTGATCGCGTCGCGTCCGTTTATACGCCTTAACCGATCATCCGGTGTCGGGCGACTGATCGATGCCGAGCTTCGAAAAGCCCGCGTTCCGGTTCAAGAAGCCATGGAACTGGACAGTTCTGAGTCCATCGTCGGATTGATTGCCGAGGGTTTGGGCGTCGGCGTGGTGCCTGCCGGGCGGGTCACCGATGATGTGCGGAAGATACTTAAGGTCGTGCCGTTTGGATCACCGCCGGTGCGTCGTAACGTTGTGTTGATTGAACGTACCAACAACCAACGCTCCGACTTGGCAAGCATCCTGTATCAGGAATTGCTGGCGCTGACGGCGAAACCAAATACGAATACTTAAACGAACCCGTTACTTCATGCCCTTTATCAGGGTCGCCGTCATTTCGGCGAAGTCGGCAGAAATCAAATCGGGCTGATGCGGTGTTTCACCGAACGGTCGTTTGCGGCGGTCGATAAACGCGGTCCGCATGCCGTATGATTTGGCGCCGATGCAATCGAACGCGTGGTTGGCGACGAACAGGCAACTGCTGCGATCTTCACCGATGATCTCGGCTGCCGTCGCATAGGTTTTCCAATGCGGTTTAAAGTATCCGGCCTCTTGGACAGAAATCACATGATCGAATTCAAACCCGATATACGGTCCCGCCGCTTCTAACATGTCGCGGTCACCATTGGATAAAATCGCCAGTTTAAAGCCCGCATCGCGCAGGTCTTGTAGGCCTTTGAGGACATCGGGGAATGGTTTCAGTTTTTCGATTTCAGATACCAGCCAGCGGACTTCGTCCTGGGTATAGGTGATCCCACAGCGGTCCATCACAAACGACACGGCCCGGTGGCCAATTTGCCGATACGGCGTATGGCCGCGATCACACAGCGCATCGATCATGGAATTTTCAAAGTGCGTGCGCCGCCACCAGGTCACGAACCGATGCGGCTCGTCGTCCCAGCCTTTTTCTTTTAGAAAATCGCCAACGGCGTCGGTCAGACCCTGCTGCATATCGACGATGGTGCCGTACTGATCGAAAACGAGGACGTTGGTTTCGCGGGCAAAGACGCCGATATCTTCCATGATGTTCTCCAACTGAATTTATGTTAAGGCGATTATGGC
>DGNZ01000407.1 GCA_002389175.1 Rhodospirillaceae bacterium UBA4479
CCCTGTAATCAGGGCATTTGGATCCTGTTGTGCAATGTTCTCAATGATCTCTTGGGTGTAGCGCGCGACAGCGTTGGTCGTTTGCTCTGAGACGCTGATTCCATCGTATAAATACCGCTTAATCGTGAGAGGCCACAGCATCGGATCATCAGACAAAATTGCATCATCATAAGTCTTTAAACGACCATAAAAACTGCCGGCCAGTTTCTTCATGCGTTTTGCCAAGCTTGCTTCGCCGACTCCCATTTCACGCAGGTTCGACTCTATATCTTCAAACATAATGTCAAAATAGGCTTGGCCCACACCTTCTGCCCCATCCATGTCCTTGAGTCGATTGAGCACGATAAAAGCCATCAAGCTGAGCGCTTCGAAGCGGCCCTCGGGCGTATCGGGTACTTCGCAATCATTGAATAGCCAGGAATCTCGCGCAGCTTCTATGGTCGCCACATAGAGATCATGGGCCGCGTTGGCTTCACGCCGGTCTTTGAATGGGTTGGGGAACGAAATCATTAGCGGTCTTTAATACTTGCTCATTTATTGACAATTAACGATGCGAACGGCACTTTCACGTGCAATCTCGCGCCAGTTTTGGCAGCGAATAACGTTCTAGGAGCGTGATGTAGTATGCGGACCCCCCGTTTTACAACCCCTGTTGTCATTGCTGTTGCATCCTTGCTGGCACTCAGTGCGTGCTCGCCCAACGTTACGCAGCGCGGTGTCATGCCAGATATCGATAAAGTGGCATCAATCACGCCCAGCGAAACAACCAAACAAGAAGTGGAACGTGCGCTGGGGTCGCCGTCTAGCATCAACATGTTTGGTGAAGAAACGTGGCTCTATGTTGGCGAAACCACAGAGCGTCTCGCGTTTCTTGAACGTAGAGTCCAAGAACGCAGTGTGCTAATTGTGACATTCGATAAAAGCGGCATTGTCACTGACGTCCAAAGCCATGGCTTGGACGCATCGCGGAATATCCAACCGATTGAGCGCACGACCCCAACTGTTGGTAAGGATTTAACCGTGATTGAGCAATTGCTCGGAAACCTGAACCGACTGGGTGATCTGAACAAATAAAAATAATTCGCGTAATTTCTTCTGAACGCGATCAGAATCAAAAACGGCCCCGAGATCGCTCTCGGGGCCGTTTTCTTTGGATCGATATTTAGCTGTTAGGCCAAAACCGCCAGAAGCAAGATCGCGACGATGTTGATGATCTTGATCATTGGGTTAATGGCTGGACCAGATGTATCCTTATAAGGATCACCAACGGTATCACCTGTTACAGCAGCGTGGTGAGCATCAGAGCCCTTACCGCCGTGATGGCCATCTTCGATGTATTTCTTGGCGTTATCCCATGCGCCACCACCTGCGGTCATGGACAATGCCACGAACAGGCCAGTAACGATGGTACCCAGAAGCATCGCACCCAACGCAGTGAAAGCTGCCGCTTGGCCGCCAACAGCGTTGATCACGAAGTACATCACAAACGGTGCCAGCAAAGGCAGCAGTGATGGCAGGATCATTTCCTTAATGGCGGACTTGGTCAGAATATCGACGCATTTGCCGTATTCTGGCTTTGTCGTGCCTTCCATGATGCCAGGGATTTCTTTGAACTGACGGCGGACTTCAACCACAACAGCAGCCCCTGCCCGTCCAACAGCCATCATGCCCATTGCAGCGAACAGATATGGCAACATACCGCCGATGAACAGGCCGACCACTACGTATGGATCTTGCAGTTCGAATTTCACATCAATGTCTGGGAAGTAATATTTCAGATCATAAGTGAAAGCTGCGAATAGCACCAAAGATGCAAGACCAGCAGAACCGATCGCATAACCCTTGGTTACAGCTTTGGTCGTGTTACCGACTGCATCCAATGCATCCGTTGTGTTCCGAACATCATCCGGCAGGTCAGCCATTTCAGCAATACCGCCAGCGTTATCCGTCACAGGACCAAATGCATCTAGAGCCACAACAATACCGGCAAGTGCCAGCATGGTGGTTGCAGCGATGGCGATGCCAAACAGACCTGCGTAGATGAACGAAATTAGAATACCAGCGGAAATCACGATAACCGGAAGCGCAGTTGCTTCCATGGATACCGCAATACCTTGGATGATGTTGGTTGCATGACCAGTTTCTGATGCCGCAGCAACAGATTTAACCGGACGGAAATCAACACCCGTATAGTATTCCGTGATCCATACGATCAGGCCAGTAACGGCCAAACCAACCAAAGCACAAACGAATAAATCGGTACCCGTGAAGACTTTGCCTTCGACCGTGAATTCCGTGCCCCAACCGATCATATACGAAATCGAGCCACCGATAAGGATAGCTGAGATAACGCCAGATGCGATCAGGCCTTTGTACAACGCGCCCATGACGGAGTTGTTGGAGCCTAAGCGAACGAACCACGTTGCGATGACGGAGCCAACGATGCAGACAGCGCCAATAACAAGCGGGAACAACATCATTGTTTGTTGTGTTTCACCGGTGAAGAAAATCGCACCGAGAAGCATCGTTGCAACGATGGTCACAGCATACGTTTCGAACAAATCGGCTGCCATACCGGCACAGTCACCAACGTTATCACCAACATTATCTGCGATCACAGCAGGGTTTCTTGGATCATCT
>DGNZ01000272.1:0-494 GCA_002389175.1 Rhodospirillaceae bacterium UBA4479
GACTGCGCGACCGCTTCGAGCAGCGGCAGCATGGACTGCAGACCGGAAACCTTCTTTTCGTGCAGAAGGATGTACGGCTCTTCAAGTTCAACAAACATCTTCTCGGCATTTGTCACGAAATACGGCGAAATGTAGCCACGATCGAACTGCATGCCTTCGACGACTTCCAGTTCCGATGTAAGCGACTTGGCTTCCTCGACCGTGATGACGCCTTCTTTGCCGACTTTCTGCATGGCTTCGGAAATCATCGTACCGACTTCCAAATCACCATTGGCGGAGATCGTGCCGACCTGGCCGATTTCCTCCTCCGACTTGACCTTATTGGCGCGTGCCACAAGGTCGGCGACCACGGCTTCGACTGCCATGTCGATCCCGCGCTTGAGGTCCATCGGGTTCATACCGGCGGCAACGGCCTTGCAGCCCTCGCGTACGATGGACTGGGCCAGAACGGTCGCTGTCGTCGTGCCGTCACCGGCTTCGTCGTTGGTTTTCGA
>DGNZ01000272.1:528-5172 GCA_002389175.1 Rhodospirillaceae bacterium UBA4479
CATCTGGGCGCCCATGTTTTCGAATCTGTCTTCAAGCTCGATTTCCTTGGCAACCGTGACACCGTCTTTGGTGATGCGGGGTGCACCGTAGGACTTATTGAGAATAACATTGCGGCCCTTGGGGCCAAGCGTGACTTTTACGGCATTGGCGAGGATATCGATGCCGTCGAGCATCTTGTTCCGCGCCTCGGTACCGAATTTTAATTCCTTAGACATTCATATAATCCTTGCTGTATCAGGCGGCCTTGCGGGCGTTTTTCTTGCCCGTGGCCTCCATGATTCCCATGATGTCGGCTTCTTTCATGATCAACAGTTCTTCGTCGTCGATCTTGATTTCGGTGCCCGACCATTTTCCGAATAACACGCGATCACCGACTTTGACGTCGAGGGGAACGCGCACGCCCTTTTCATTCAGGGCTCCCATCCCTATCGCCAGGATTTCGCCTTCCATCGGCTTTTCCTGTGCAGAATCCGGGATGATGATGCCGCCGGAAGTCAGGTTCTCTTCTTCGACGCGCCGAAGCAGTACTCGATCGTGCAGCGGACGGAACTTCATGGCTCTATGTCCTTGATGATAAAAATTTTAAAAAATGTAGGAAAGATGCGTCCGGTTAGCACTCTCAGACAGGGAGTGCTAACCGGTAAATTGTATATGGTAAGAGCACGGGTGCATTGCAATGGGCGCGTGATGCCCGGGATCAAATATAATTTGCCAAGCGCGCCTTGTGCCGTGTTCGCATATATCGAACCGTTGCGATCACATTCCATCTGACGCGGTTCTGGCCCAACCGGACCACCCACGACCTCGTGGCCAACGGTAAGTACGCCTTACCTATGGCGGGCGGCGAGTGCTAGCGTCCGGATGATATGTATTCGCGCATCGCGTTCGCCTCGGCCTGTACTTCGTCGAGGCGCAGTTTGTTGATGTCGCGGATGCTGACAATGCCGGCCAACACGTTTTCATCAGTGACAGGTACGTGCCGGATGTTGTGCTGGTCCATGATAGCCATCACACCAGCCACGGGATCGTCAGCGGTACAGGTAATAACATCTTTGGTCATGAGCTCTCTTACCATGTGATCCAGCACGCTCGGCCCGTGTTGTAGCAGGCCTCTTACGATGTCGCGCTCGGATATGATGCCGTCGATGGTCAGTCCATTCGCACTCACCACCAAGGCACCAACATCCTCGGATTCGAGTGTCGCAATCACATCGGCGACTTTGGCGTCAGGGGCGACAACTGAAGCATGGGTACCCTTTTGGTTTAATATTTTTTCGACGGTCATTTATGGACTTTCATTTTTGGTCAGTTCGACCGCGGGATTGCCCACGGGATTGCCCACGGGATTGCCCACGGGATTGGACGCCTATTCGGGTTTTTCATTAGGGCTGTTGCAAGGCTAACCGTTTGGATGAGGTAGTGATTGCGGCCTTGTCGCGCTTCAGGGCTGCATCCAAAACCTGAGGATTGATGCTCAGCGTTTGCATGATTCCCGCTTGCCCCGGTCTCATGGGCAGGTGGATCACCGCCATAATCTTTCGATAGGCGAGAAACGACAGGCCTTCGAGAAGTTCCTCGTCGATTTCTACATCGTAGTTGCCCGCCGGCAGAATCTCGCTGGGATCGTCGAGAGTGAAGGGTGACCCAAAAGACACAGTGGATCTTATTGTGCGTACGGTCATTGGATGCCTCCGATCAGCGGCCTCTGCGACCGCAGGGAAATGCAGAGTAGGTTCGTGCCCTTCGTTCGACTCCCAGGACTTCTGTGCAGGCGCGGACCGATCCGGCTTCTTGGCGCGCCGGGCCCCGGCGCCTGGATGGGTATTCGGCTTATTCTCCAAGTTGTTAGCACTCGAAGCGGTTTATGAGCGTACCAATATTCATTAAGTAAATAATAAAATAATGGTCGATTATTTACACATATAAACAAATATAATGACTTATCACAACTTATAATTTAAATTCAAATATGTTTTTTATTTATATTTATATAATATGAATCTGTCGTGCGAATTCAACGTTCCGCCTCGGTGGCGTGCGCAATGCCAGGTCACCGCGAGCGCCATGACATATCGATCTGCTCTCCGGTCGGGGCCCTGCTCTCGTCGGGGGATTTGAACATGGTCTTGCGCCGCGTACGGCAAACACGTGCGGGGGAATCCACCAATTGACATTTTTACCTCTCCTCACAGCTTCATTTAAAACAGGCCATTTACGATGGAATTTTTAGTTCAATATCCGTATTTGCTAGTGCCGCTAATATTTATTGCCAGGGTTTCGGACGTTTCTCTTGGAACGTTCAGGACCATTGTCATATTTCGGGGCCACAAATTTCTGGCCTCGTTTATCGGTTTTTTTGAAATCCTGATTTGGTTAGTGGCCGCATCCCAGGTTTTGTCAAATCTCGATCATTGGTATCTCGCACTGTCTTATGCCAGTGGTTTTGCCGTCGGTAATTATGTCGGTATTTCGATTGAAAGCCGCTTTGCCATTGGGGCCGAACTTATTCGTTGCATATCGTTCAATCGTGATGTCCTGGCAGGACAATTGCGTGAAGAGGGGTATAAGGTCGTCTCGTTTGATGGTGATATGGGTGAATCGTATCCGGTCGAGCTTTTGCTTATTATCGAAAAAAGACGCAACGTCTCTTCGCTTATTCAGTCGATAAAAGAACTGGATAAGAGTGCCGTTTATTCTGTGTCGGATCTAAAAAGCATTTATGAGGGACCAAGCCTTCTGCCCAAACGCAGTTTCTTACTTAGAACATTTAATCAGTAGTAAAAGAGTTGAAAATGAAAATTCATTCAATACTTGTATATTGATGCGTTCGCTGCGATATCGCCAAGCCCTATCGCAAGTCCGTAGCCATCTCGAATAAGGCTTCCAGCGGTCCCGTTCTGGCTGCCCCGAAGGTTTGGCTTCCGGAGCGGCCCAAGTGGATAAAACCATCTAATGGTCGCCACCATCATCGCCATTTCAGTATTGCTGCTGGCTGTTTTCAGCATAAATATGGGTGTTGGTTTGCAGTCGACTTTGCTTGGCGTGCGTGCCGGATAGAGGGCTTCGCGCTGCCCATGATCGGCACCATCATGGCGTTTTACTTCGGGCTATATTGGGGGCTCGATTTACAGCCCGCGTCTGATCAACCGCATCGTGCATATCCGCACCTTTGCTGCGCTGGGGTCGGTTGCGTTCGCTGCTGGACTCCTTCACGCCGTATTCATAGAATCGTGGACTTGGTTGGTGCTTAGGGCAATCACCGGGTTTTGCCTTGCCGGGTTGGTAATGGTGGCGGAAAGCTGGCTCAATCAGGCCGCCAACAACACCAATCGCGGCGGCGTCCTTGCGACCTACATGGTGGTTTCCCTGGGGGCGATGGCCATCGGGCAGTTTCTGTTGAACCTTGCCCCGCCCAGCGGTGCCATTCTGTTCATCGTGGTTTCAGTGTTGGTCTCCATTTTCCTGGTACGATCGATCATTGGCTTAAATTATTCGATATTGGACAAAAGACACTGCTGCTTCTGGCAATGAGTCGACCTTGCAGCGCTGCTTATAAATATATTCGGATTGTCCTCAAAAAGCGGAAATCACAATGAAGTTGTGCTGTTCGGACTCCTTTCACCCAACGCGTTGTTCCATTCCGCCAATTCATCGAACAGAGGGTTCGAACTTTGTCCCTTCAGGTCCACCAATTTTTTCGAAACCGTCGTGCCGGAAGTGCGCCGAAAGGCCAGAGATCGGCAGATTGCATTGCCGGTATAACCGGACGTGAATTCACGTAACACAAAGGCTAAAAGTTTCGTCCGTTCAACCTGACGTCAACTGAATGGATTTACTTTCTCGCAGGTCTCTCGGTGCCCCCGACGAACATTCGATAGCCTAATCGCTCATTCGGCCAATAGTCCCAGATGGCGTAATGCTGCACCGCGCGATTATCCCAGCAGGCCACGGTATGATCTGTCCAGTTAAAGCGCATCGTCCAGTTGGGGCGCTGTTGATGGTGGTACAAAAAGTCCAGGATGTACCGGCTTTCATCCTCGGGAATATCGTTGATGTACCTGGTGAAGTAGGGATTGACGTAAAGGACTTCCCGGCCGTTCTCCGGGTGGGTGATCACGACAGGATGTTCTGCCAGAAGGTGCGTTTCCTTATTGTCTTTTGTCACTGAAGCATCAAATGCCACGTCGGCATTGTGCGTGGCGACCTTGCCCTTGAGATAATCTTTCATGCCCGGGCTCAGTTCTTCACAGGCCTTTGCCGCCGAGAGAAACATGGTATCGCCCCCACCATCCGGTGGAATTATTTCCTGATACAGAACACTGTATTTGGGAGGAATCTCGGCGCAGCTCTGATCGGTATGCCATGCTTCGCCCGAGATGCGGGCCGAATTCTCGTTGAAATGCTGTTTCCTGAGCGCGGGATAGCCGTCGACGGGTTTGGATGCCGT
This sequence comes from Rhodospirillaceae bacterium UBA4479, assembly GCA_002389175.1. Taxonomy (GTDB): domain Bacteria; phylum Pseudomonadota; class Alphaproteobacteria; order Rhodospirillales; family Casp-alpha2; genus UBA4479. The sequence goes on from DGNZ01000272.1 coordinate 4,977, forward strand.
GCTTTTGCCGCCGACATGGACATGCGGTTCGCCCAGATATCTGACGAACCGGTCCTGGTCTTCCGGACTCAGGTCCTGGTTTCGGAAAAATACGACACCGAATTCGTTCAAAGCTGAATGAATTTCGTCTACTTCGCTATTGGTAAGCGGGCTGGTTAAATCTACCCCGCCGATTTCGGCGCCGATATGGGGGGAG
>DGNZ01000386.1 GCA_002389175.1 Rhodospirillaceae bacterium UBA4479
CGATACAGAAACGGGTGCGAAGTAGTTTGAAATACCTTCGAGTTGTTCCTGCGTGACAGAGTTCAACAACCACAACAACAGAAAGAACGCCATCATGGCGGTCACAAAGTCAGCGTAAGCGATCTTCCAGGCACCACCATGGTGGCCACCATGACCCTTATTGACCTTTTTGATAATTATGGGGCTTTTTGCAGCGCTTTCTTCAGCCATGCCCCTTGCCCATTAACCCGCTGGCGGCAAGTTAGAGCAAATTTCTTCGAGCTCTGCGAACGATGGCTTGTATTCGTCTGGAAGAATCTTACGCGCAAATTCAACGGAAACCTGGGGTGCATAACCTTGCATATGACCAATCAGGCCCATTTTCATGCAGACAAAGTAATGATGCTCGGAGTTGTAGGTCGATTCCAGATTAGATGCCATCGGTGCCAAGAACCCGTATGCCGCAAAAATCCCGGAAAATGTTCCAACGAGCGCGGCTGCGATCAAGCCACCCAAGACTTCGGGCGGTTCTGTGATCGAACTCATGGTCACGATCACGCCCAACACAGCAGCCACAATCCCAAGCGCCGGGACCGCTTCGCCGATCACCCGGATCGCACCCGATACCGCCAATTTGTCATGGTGATGCACATCTAGTTCTTGATCCATGATGGCTTCGATCTCGTGCGGGTTACTCGCACCAAGTGTCAGCAATCGAAGATAATCACAAAAGAAATCAGACGCATGATGATCTTTTTGAAATGTCGGAAAAGCTGAAAAAAGCGAGCTTTCGTGGGGTTTTTCAACATGCGCCTCAAGCGCTAAGTCACCTTTGGACTTGGCGAGGCGGAATGTCTGATAAAGGCATGTTAGAAGTTCAGTATATTCAGCTTTTTTGTATTTTGGCCCTTTAAGGAACGTACCGACAGACTTAAAGGCGCCCATCCAAACAGTCTTGGGGTTGCCAGCAAGGAACGCACCCAGCGCTGCCCCCCAATAATAACGTATTCAATGGGTTGCCAAAGAACCCGAAGATCACCGTGTATTGAATATCCGCCGAAAACAGACGCTAAGACGAGTACGAGACCGATAATGAGAAACATCTATATTTAGCTCTCAAGTTGCTTCAGACGTTGCCCAATTCCCCCGACGGCTGAGCACCGGACCCTTATTAACCGTGATAGAGCGGTTTTGTTTGAAACTCAAGTATTTAGAGCAACCTTATGGTGCATCAAACAGCAGCTTTTCATAAACACATTCAGGTTTGATCGCTACCATTTGCATGCTAAAGAGCAAAGATGAGCATTTCGCCTGATGACTTCCGTCAAACTTTAGCCCGTTTTCCAAGTGGGGTGACCGTTGTAACCGCCAATGGTCCTGATGACACCCCTGTCGGTCTGACGGTGAGCGCCTTTAGCTCATTATCCTTGGCGCCACCATTAATCCTTGTTTGCCTAGATAACGCGACCGCTCATCTTTCATCTTATACGCAAGGTTCGGGGTTCTGCGTGAACATCCTGGCGAGCAATCAAACCGATGCATCAAATGGATTCGCATTCCCAGGACCGCACAGTCCGTTCGACACAACGCCACACCGCAAGGCCTTATACGGTGCAGCAGCCTTAAATGAGGCCGCTGCAAGTATGGAATGCGGGCTTCACGCCGTGTATCCCGGCGGTGACCATCAGATCGTTGTTGGTCTTGTTGAACGGGTGAGTTGGCGCAAAGAAGCAACGCCTCTGGTTTATCACAGTGGTGAATATCGCGGGATCGGAGACCTTGGGTGAGGCGAGAAGCCTCCCTACCAATCCTTAAATCGCTGATCATTGCCGTCTTTGCTGCCGGGGCAGCACTGTTACTGTTTGGTAAGTTGCGAGCCGGCGGCGATGTATCCAACGTCATTATCATTGTCATCACTCTCGGCGTAGCGGTGTTGGCATTTGCATTAGGGCGTTTGATTTCATTGGGACGGGCATGGTGTGTCCTGATAGCCATCGCAACGCCGTCCATGGTACTGGTCCCTATTTATCAGCCGCCGACATGGATATTTCCGATTATTTTTATAGGCTTGGCTGGTTTTTATATTAACGGCGTACGTGAACAAGTGCCGCTGTATTTATCAAACCGAAAAACGCAAAAGACTCTGGCAGATCTATTGCCCCCAGACACGAATTTGACGTTTATCGATCTTGGATGTGGGTTAGGGGATATCGTCACCCATGTTGCTAATGCACGACCACAAGCACGCGTCATTGGGGTTGAAACAGCCCCCTTATCATTTTTGATCGCGTGGCTCAGAGCCAAGGTTTTAGCTAACAGCAACGCCGAAGTGCGATTTCAAAGCATATGGTCAACGGATGTGTCGAATGCCGACGTGGTCTATGCGTTTCTATCACCAGCGCCCATGACACGATTGAACGACAAGTTACGAACAGAGATGAAGCCCGCAAGCCGGTTTATCTCAAATTCATTCGCTATTCCCGGTGCGGAACCGGATGAAATTGTATCTGTTAATGATACGCGGGAAACACAGTTGCTAATCTGGAGGATGTAGCAGTCTTAGTTTCCACGAGGTAACAAACGCAGCAATCCCGCACGCGGTGCATCAAAACCGACGTATTCTCCATCTCGCCAAGGTTCCAGCAGATCATCGTAATGATCTGAAAATGGATTTCCAGATTGCCCAGGCCCGACCATGTAGCGCGACGGTGCGCCGCCTAGATCGTGCAACGTACGCAGACCCGCCCCATGAACATGTGGGAAACCACGCTTGGCCGAGGATTGTCGCGGTGTTGCGCCACGATTAAGCGTCCGATTCCCGCCATCCGTTTCGATCCGTCGATCATAGTAATCTGCAAAGAATGGAATACGCCCTAGTAACGCATGGCGGAATTGTGCAACGTGGGTATCGCCCCAGTGCCAATCATCAATATCTGATCCCAGAACTCCGGTGAGCGTTTCAATAGTTGCTGTGAACGCGTTTTCAGCAATCTTGTCGCAATTCTCTACGATGGAACTTTTGACATCATCGCACCACAGGCTTTGATTTCGGATCATATCCGCCAATTGCATTGGACCGGGAAGGGGAATTGTTGGTGTGCGTTCCCCCAATTCATCCGCAAATATTTGATATCGGATGTGTGCGATCCATGCCGAATAAATCAGTGGGGCTGCCAGGTCCCGGCGCATGTCACCATTCCAATCACGTAGCGCGATGATCGCTTGGGCTTCCTCGCCAATGAAATTCTTACCGTCCAACACGCGTCGCCAAAGCTCCCACGTCACATCACGGATATCTGTTTGGAACGTCCCCATATCGTCTAGGGAAAAAGACTTGGGTTGCGATAACAGGGACTGAAGACGTTCTGCCCGCGCTGGTTTTGGCCAGTCACCATGAACGGTATCATCCAAGCCCAAGGTCATTTCATTGGCATTCGCAACAAAGCCGTCCACTGGATTTCGCATGATGGTTTCGATCCGCGTTACGTCCGTTTCTGCCCATGCATCAATCGGCGCAATGGGTAAACGACCACTGACGGTTCCACGAACGGGAACAACACCCGCATGCACTTGCGCAATGTCGCCGCTGAGATCAGCCAACTGCACATTTAAAAAAGGCGCAACGAACAGCTTTAACGCATCGATACCTTCGTCGACTGTTGCCGCCATGTTCAGTCGCATCAATGCGTCCGGAGATCGATCATTGCTGCTCAATGCCGTCGATAATAATGCGTGGCCTTCACCATCGCCACTTTCTGCCAATTCACCGCTAATGACGGGGGCATCATTAAAGAATGAAACCGTAAGGTTCTCATCGTATTCACCATCGATGTTGATGGTTTCCGTGATGCGCGACGTGATGTCTGCGCGTTCAACTGTCACGACATCCTGCAAATCGGCCTCATTGCTGGTGATGCTCCAGGCCAAACTTGCGTTGCGTCCGATTATGACAAACGGCACGCCAGGGGTGGTGCCCCCCTCAATCACACGTTTTCCAGCCTTCAATCGGGCGACATACCAAATGCCCGGAATGGATAATCCTAAATGCGGATCGCCCGCCAGTAATGCAGCCCCCGATTTACTTTTGTGAGGTGCTATAGCCCAGGCGTTCGATGCGCCCTTGGGATCGGGATGAAACAAAGGCGGCAGAGTTACATCGAGTGCTGCGGATTTGGCATCATCCGAGATTTCTGGCCACAGCTCTTTCATCTTGGCGGCGCCTGCAATTGGCAGCACTGTGGCGCGCGCTAAATCTTCGCGCCAACGCGCCGTCAATTGATGGCCCATCAGACGGCCCCATAACAAACCGTGCCAAGGCTCCCACGGGACCGGATCAAACCCAAGCAATTGAAATTCAAGCGGCAACGCACCGTCATCTCCCGCCAAATATGCATTCACACCATCGGCATAACGGGTTAGTGCGGTCTTCGTTGCCGCGTCCAATGTGTCGAATTGCGCTTTGGCCAAACGCCCAAAACCCAATCGACGCTGTCGCATATCCAATTGCAGTGTGTCTTCGCCAATCACTTCTGACATTCGGCCCAGGGCAAATCGGCGCATACTCATCATTTGCCACAGGCGATCCTGGGCATGGGCAACCCCTAAGCCAAACCAAACGTCGTCCATACTGTTGGCTTCGATGGAAACCAATCCATGCTCGCTACGAGAAATCTCTATCGGGACAGTGACCCCGGGCAGGCGCAATTCTCCCTCTATTTGTGGCAACGATGAACGAAGCCAAAAATAGGTACTGATTCCAATAATCCCGCAGATGGCAAGGGGAATGATGACGTATTTAAACCAGATGCGTTGCATGACAGTGTTTGAGCAAAGCCAGAGCGCTCTGGCAAGTTGACAATGACCTCAGTTGCTTGATTGTGATGGCCCACGTCGCTATGTACGACGTTCAGAATTTAGGTTTATCGACAGTCGTTTTTGAGATTTTTGGAGGTTTTCTATGCCGGGCGCTCTTGATGGCATTCGCGTTTTTGACATGACTCGTATTTTGGCAGGGCCAAGCTGCACACAGATACTTGGTGATTTAGGGGCAGAGGTGATCAAGATCGAACGCTCTGGCGCTGGCGATGACACACGCTATTTCGCACCACCTTACATCAAGGGCGACGATGGCGAAGACACGTCGGAAAGTGCCTATTTCTGCGCTGCCAACCGCAACAAAAAATCAGTCACGTTGGATATTTCGAAACCCGAAGGCCAAGCCTTGGCAAGAAAACTGATCGGTAAATCCCAAGTCCTCGTTGAAAACTTCAAGACCGGCGGCCTTAAGAAATACGGACTGTCCTATGACGATCTCAAGGACGAGTTTCCAAGTTTAGTCTATTGCTCCATCACCGGCTTTGGACAGACGGGTCCCTATGCCAATCGCCCAGGTTATGACGTGCTGATCCAGGGAATGAGTGGGCTGATGAGCCTGAATGGCGAGCCCGAGGGTGAGCCTGTCAAAACCGCCGTCCCTGTCGCCGATTTGATGGCTGGCATGTACGCCGCCACATCAATTAACGCCGCACTTCGCCACCGTGAAGTCACAGGCGAAGGCCAGCATATTGATATTGGTATGCTGGATGTCATGGTCGCGTTTTCAACCATCATGGGCATGAACTATTTGGCGACCGGCGAAAATCCGAAACGCCTGGGTAATGCACACCCGAATATCGTGCCTTATCAAGGTTTTGAGACATCCGATGGCGCGATTATCTTGGCGGTCGGTAACGACGGACAGTTCCAGCGTTTTTGTGCCGTCGCCGGTTGCCCAGAATTGGCCAAGGACGAGCGTTATACAACCAACGGATTGCGTCTGAAAAACCGGGAGTCATTGATCCCTGTTCTGAAAGACATCGTCATTCAAAAGCCGATGGATTTCTGGTTGGTAGAACTGGAAAAGAACTCTGTCAGTTGCGGCCCGATCTACAAAATGGATCAGGTGTTTGCGAACGAACACGTGCAGGCGCGCAACATGCAAATCGAGATGGAACAGCCAAAAACCGGCGCAAAAATTCCAATGATGAACAGCCCGATTAAAATGTCCGGCACACCGCCCGAGCCACGCTTGGCACCGCCCACGCTGGGCGAGCATACCGATACCGTGCTCGGTGATCTTTTGGATATGGATGATGCCGAGATCGCCGGACTTCGTGAACAGGGCATCATTTGATGTCCATCCCGACACCACCAAAGGCGGGTAGCTATTTGTCGCTGGGGCCTAGTGGTTTTCATCGGGTTGCATATACAGACTGGGGCGAGCCCGATGGCCGTAAGGCCACCATTTGTGTTCATGGCCTGACGCGAACGGGCAGGGACTTTGATGTTCTGGCTGCCGAGCTTTCTAAAACGACGCATGTGCTGTGCCCGGACGTGCCCGGCCGCGGCGCATCCGATTGGCTGGAAAATCCCAAGGAATATATCTACCCGACGTATCTGGGCGATATGGCCGGATTGATCAGCCATGTCGGCGCAGAGCGTGTGACCTGGATCGGCACATCGATGGGCGGATTGATCGGAATGATGCTTGCAGCAATGCCGGGTAGCCCAATCCGCAAGCTGATCATCAACGACATTGGCCCGTTTATCCAAAAAGAAGCGCTGATGCGCATCGGCAACTATGTCGGGGCGGCACCGTCGTTCCCAGATATCGAAGGAATCGAAGCCTATTTGCGCGATGTACACGCACCGTTTGGTGATTTATCGGACGCTGAATGGCGGCATTTGGCCGAAACCAGTTCTGAACGCAATGGCGAAGGGGCGCTTCGGTTGCATTATGACCCTGCGATTGCCGATGCGTTTAATTCTGGCCCCGTTGAAGACGTTGATCTGTGGTCCGTTTGGGACCGAATTGCCTGCCCAACGTTAGTACTTCGCGGTGCTGAGTCAGATTTGCTATCCGCTGAAACTGCTGCTGAAATGGCCAAGCGCGGCCCGGCGGCCAAAGTCGTCACCGTCCAAGGGTGCGGCCACGCACCTGCGCTGATGGCAGACGATCAGATCAAAACCATCGCGGATTGGCTTGGCGTTTAAGGTTTCTGCCTAGTCGTTGAGGATCGTCGCCGCATCTATCGCATGATAGGTCAGAATACCGTCTGACCCTGCGCGTTTGAACGACTGCATGGTTTCCATCATGACCCGGTTATATTCTAAAAAGCCGTTGTCGCAGGCACTGCGCAACATCGCGTATTCGCCAGACACGTTGTAGACAAACGTCGGCATCGCAAAGGTATCCTTTACCCGCCGCACGATGTCCAAATACGGCAGCCCTGGTTTCACCATCACCATGTCTGCACCTTCGGAAATATCCAACGCCACTTCACGGAGCGCTTCGTCAGAATTTGCGGGACTCATCTGATAGGTCTTTTTATCGCCCTTTAGCATCGCGCCAGAGCCAATGGCATCACGGAACGGATCATAAAAACCGGACGAATACTTGGCCGCATAAGACATAATCGCAACGTCTTGGTGCCCAGCGCCATCCAATCCGGCGCGAATAGCCGCAACCCGACCATCCATCATGTCCGAAGGTGCGATCACATCGCAGCCCGCTTCGGCCTGATTGATGCTTTGTTTCACCAAACATTCAACGGATTCATCATTTAAAATAATGCCATCCTGCACAATGCCATCATGACCGTCTGAATTAAACGGATCCAAGGCCACATCGCACATCACGCCAATATAGTGGACATTGTCTTTGATCGCACGGACAGCGCGGCAAACCAAATTATCGCTGTTCCAAGCTTCGGCACCATCAGGGGTTTTTAACGCAGGATCAATGAACGGAAAGATCGCAACCATGGGGATGCCCAAGTCCTTGGCGTCTTTGACAGCTTCTATCAACATATCCGTGGAATACCGAAATACGCCGGGCATGGCACTAACTGGGGTTTTTTGACCTTCACCATCAACAACAAACACCGGCCAGATGAAATCAGACGGTGTCAGCTTGGTTTCTTGGACAAGACGTCTAAGCCATGGCGTGCGTCGATTTCGGCGCATCCGAATAGACGGAAACGATGGTGTCACGGTACTCATGGATGTGCCCCTCAGAAAAACCTTTAACCGTAGTTTCGCGATGGCGGACTAAAAAGGCAAGGGTTTGATTATACGTTTTGACTGCTTAGATTAGGGGAAAGGGAGAAAAATTAATGTCAAAAACCATTCTATACTTCGTTGATCCCATGTGTTCGTGGTGCTGGGGCTTCGCACCAGTGATGGAAAAAGTGCGCGCGCAAATCGGCGACAAGGCTGAAATTCAAGTATTCGTCGGCGGTCTCCGCCCCTTCACGGAACACGCCATGACCGACAAAGATAAATCTTACGTTCGCAATCATTGGACTCACGTGGCCGAGGCGTCGGGCCAGGATTTTGATTTCACGTTCTTTGATCGCGAGGATTTCACCTACGATACAGAGCCCGCATGCCGCGCCATTGTCGCCGTGCGCAAGATCGAACCCAAGCTTGCCATCGATATGCTAAACCGCCTGCACAAGGCGTTTTATAGCGAAGGAAAGGACACCACCGACCCCGAGGTGTTGGCTGATTTGGCCAATGAAGTCGGCGTGCCTCGCGGTGACTTTGAAATTATTTTCGCCGACGAGCAGACCAAACAAGAAACCTTGGGCGAATTCCAATACGCGCAGCGATCAGGAATCCAAGGGTTTCCAACCGTAGTCGGCGTCGATGGTGAGACGCAGCCCGTCGCACTGACCATGGGTTTTCGGCCTTGGGATGCGATGGAACCCGCAATAGAAGGCTGGCTTTCTGGGAAACCTGCCTGATTATTGATCTGATTTAAGGGACGGCGCGCTGTTCAAAGATACTGTTGTGCGCCGAAACCCTTGACAGATAAGGTCTTCGCTGGCTCTATCCGGCGCAAATTACGTCTATTTTAACTGACCACCCAGGAGCCCAAGATGAAGGATACTATCCGCACCGTTGTGTATGCGGTCCTCATCGCGCTTTCCATTCGCGTTTCAGCTTATGAGCCGTTCTCGATCCCATCGGGGTCCATGGTGTCGACGTTGCTGGTTGGTGATTATCTGTTCGTGTCCAAATTCGCTTATGGCTATAGCCGCTATTCGTTGCCATTCGGCTTGCCGTTGCTGCCGCCAGATCGGGTTTTCTTTACAGAGCCTGAACGTGGTGACGTCGCGGTCTTTAAACTGCCATCGGACAATTCCACAGACTTCATCAAGCGGATCATCGGGCTTCCGGGAGATACGGTTCAAGTCATTAATGGCATCTTACATATCAACGGGACTGCCGTTGAACGCAAGAAAATCGACGATTTCATCTACGAGCAGAACCCAGGCCAATTCTCGCGGATGTCGCAGTATCTCGAAGTGCTGCCAAATGGTCGCGAACACCTGATTGTCGAACAAAGCGACAATCAATTGGGATCTGACAACACGCCCGAATTCAAAGTGCCCGAAAAGCATTACTTCATGATGGGTGACAATCGCGATAATTCGAACGACTCACGTTTTGATGGCGTCGGTTTCGTACCGCGTGAAAACTTAGTCGGGCGTGCAGAGTTCCTGTTCTTCTCAATCGATGGATCGGCGTGGCAGATATGGACATGGCTCGACAAGCTACGTCCTGCTCGCTTCTTTACGAGTATCGAATGAGCGCCAACCTAGACACATTACAGGCGGCCATCGGCTATACGTTCAACGACTCATCTTTGCTGAAACAAGCGCTGACCCATTCAAGCGCCGCATCGAAACGCCTCAAATCCAACGAGCGGATGGAATTTTTAGGCGATCGTGTGTTAGGCCTCTTGCTAGCGGAAATGCTGCTCGAAGCCTATCAGGACGAAGACGAGGGCGGGATCGGTTATCGCTTCACCGCTTTGGCGCAACGTGATGCACTGGCACGGGTCGCAGGTGATATCGGCTTGGCCGATCAATTAACGCTATCAACTGGCGAACACATGATGGGCGGCCGAGAAAATCCCGGCGTCCTTGCTGATGGCGTCGAGGCTGTTTTGGCCGCCATCTATATTGACGGCGGATTAGACGCAGCACGGGCATTCGTTCATACGCATTGGACGACGATGATGCGTGAAGACAAGCGCCCGCCCAAAGATCCGAAAACCACGCTGCAAGAGTGGGCGCAGGGGCGGGGCCTTGGATTGCCAAATTATACTGTGACCGGGCAATCTGGCCCTGATCACCAACCAATATTTAATGTCTCTGTCGAATTGACAGGCGCTGGCAAAGAAGTCGGCGAAGGACAAAGCAAACGCGCTGCCGAACAAGCCGCCGCTGTGGCATTATTACAGAAATTGGAGCAGAATACCTGATGCGAAACCCAAATGACTGACACAAAAGCAGGCTTCGTCGCCGTCCTAGGCGCCCCCAACGCGGGCAAGTCGACCTTCGTCAATCAGGCGGTGGGCGCCAAAGTGTCTATCGTTTCGCCAAAAGTGCAAACCACGCGAACCCGTGTGCTGGGTATTTTGATCCGCGATCAGGCCCAGATCATCTTTATGGACACGCCCGGTATCTTTGAGCCGAAACGCCGCTTGGACCGTGCCATGGTTGCCAGTGCGTGGGGCAGTGCAGCCGACGCCGATATCACCATGCTGATGGTCGATGCCGAGCGGGGCGTTGATCCTGATACCAAACGCATCCTGGATGGCTTGGAAAAACGTAAAAAAGAGCGCCCAAAATCGCCAGCACCCATCCTGTGCATTAATAAAATCGATAGCGTCGCCAAAGAACGGCTGTTGGTGATTGTCCATGAACTGGCCGAACGCGACCTGTTTTCCGATACCTTCATGATCTCGGCCCTGACAGGCGATGGCGTCAGCGATGTATTGGATATCTTTGCCGAACGCATGACGCCAGGCCCATGGCTGTACCCCGAAGACCAGATGAGCGACATGCCATCGCGCCTGTTGGCCGCTGAAATCACCCGGGAAAAACTGTTCTTACAACTGCATCAGGAATTGCCCTATGCAGCGACAGTGGAGACCGAAACCTGGACCCAAGAAGATGACGGATCAATCCGCATCGAACAGGTTATCTATGTGCAGCGCGACAGCCAAAAAGCCATCGTTCTGGGCAAAAAAGGGTCTCGTATCAAAGAATTAGGAAGCGCTTCTCGTAAAGAACTTGAATATTTATTCGAAGGTCGTGTGCACCTGTTCTTATTCGTCAAAGTCCGCGATTCATGGGTCGACGACCCCGAACGCTACCGCGACTGGGGCTTGGATTTTAACGCTTAATAACGCTGTTAAATAAATTTACATTCTCGTCACCCCCGCGAAAGCGGGGGTCCATTTCAGACATGGATTCCCGCCTTCGCGGGAATGACGACTTTTCCAAAACTCATCTTCGCCCCGGATCTAGTCCGGGACGAAGTATGACTTAAGCCTTATCCAGCGCCTGACCAATGTCGGCCAGGATATCGTCAATGTGCTCAATGCCAATCGATAGCCGCACATAGCCCGGTGTCACACCGGACATGGCCTGATCCTCAACTGACAACTGTGAATGCGTGGTCGATGCCGGATGGATCGCCAACGAGCGGGCATCGCCCAGGTTTGCGACGTGGTAGAGTAATTCCAACGCGTCGATGAACTTGCGCCCGGCGTCTTTACCGCCCTTAAGCTCAAATCCGCACAATCCGCCGTGACCGCCAGACAGATACGCATCGCGACGACGCGCCAACTCTCCGGTTTGTAGCGAAGGATGGATCACGCTTTCGACCTTGTCATGGCCATTCAAAAACGCAGCAACCTTGGCCGCATTTTCGCAATGCCGTTCCATACGCAACGTCACTGTTTCAACACCTTGGATAAAGTTAAATGCGTTCATCGGGCTCATGGAGGCACCGATATCGCGCAGCAAGATGACTCGCGCACGAATGATGTAGGCAATTGGGCCGAGCGGCTTTACAGCCTCGGTCCATACAGCACCATGATAGCTGGCATCTGGGTGGTTCAGGGTTGGGAACCGATCACCGCCAGCTTCCCAATCGAAATTCCCACCATCGATGATCAAGCCGCCGATGGATGTGCCATGACCGCCCAAGTACTTGGTGGTCGAATAAACAACAATCGCGGCGCCATGATCAAATGGACGGCAGAGCAGGGGACACGCGGTGTTATCCATGATCAGCGGCAGGCCCAATTCACGACCGATGTCTGCGACTTCTTTGATAGGGAAGACGTTCAATTTCGGGTTCGGCAGGGTCTCAGCATAAAAACACCGGGTTTTGTCATCAACGGCTGTGCGGAACGCTTCGGGATCGGCTGGATCAACGAAACGGCATTCGATACCCATGTCCTTCAGCGTGTTCGCGAACAAGTTCCATGTGCCGCCATAAATGTCGGTGGATGATACGAAGTTATCACCAGCACGGCACAGGTTCAGGATCGAAAACGTCGATGCGGTCTGACCGGATGCGACGGCCAAACCAGCGACGCCGCCTTCCATCGCCGCAATGCGTTTTTCCAGCACATCACAGGTCGGGTTCATGATCCGCGAATAGATGTTGCCGAATTCCTTGAGCGCAAACAGATTTTCCGCGTGCTCGGTGCTATCGAATTCATAGGCCGTGGTCTGATGTATCGGCACCGCGACTGCGTTGGTTTCGTCTTTGCGGTATCCGGCGTGCAGGGCCAGGGTTTCAGGATGCATTTTGCTCTCGTCCACGGGAATTCTCCGGTTGGTCAAAAAAAGTATGAATTGTGAGCCGGAAAGTGTGATTTTCGAGGGTTTTTGTCAAATAACATCACATCGTCTTGACCTCCTCACCCAACCTCTCCTCCTCAAAGGAGGAGAGGGGTAAAAGCGATCTATGTCAGAGGGTCTCTCTCCTTCACATAGTGGGGGAGAGGACAGGTGTGGGGGTAAAATTGACGTTAACGTTAACGTAAACTATAAATCTTCCGATGATTGAGCGTCGCAGTCGCTTTCGGAAAGCGCTATACTGCGATGTGCACGGTCGGGAGGAATATCATGCCAGATGACGGAAAGCAGGCGACGCCTAAATCGAATGGCAAAGGCGGGCAGTCGGCGACACTGAAGCCATATACCCCGAAAAACCCAGTGCGGTTTGTCACGGCGGCCAGTTTGTTCGACGGCCATGATGCGTCGATCAACATCATGCGCCGAATTTTGCAGGGTGCGGGTGCCGAGGTCATTCATTTGGGTCACAACCGATCCGTCCAAGACGTCGTTGATGCCGCCATCCAAGAGGACGTGCAGGGCATCGCGCTGTCATCGTATCAGGGCGGCCACGTCGAATACTTCAAATACATGGTCGATCTGCTGAAAGAAGCCGGGCGCAGCGATATCAAAATTTTTGGTGGCGGCGGCGGTGTGATCGTCGGTGCGGAAATCCAGGAACTTCATGATTACGGTGTGACGCGCATTTTCTCACCCGAAGATGGTCAGCAAATGGGCCTGCAGGGCATGATCCATTGGATGGTTGAGACGTGTGACTTTGATCCGTCCGAAGACTTACCCAATGGTCTTGGCAAACTGACCGATGGCGACACCCAGGATTTAGCCCGGATCATCACGGGGATTGAACGCGGTAAACTAAGCGCTGATTCACAGAAATCACTGCACGATGCAGCCGAGGCGAATACCGATACACCCATCCTCGGCATCACGGGCACAGGCGGTGCAGGTAAGTCGTCGCTGACTGACGAGCTGATCCGTCGTTTCAGATTGTATTCGGATGAGCCCAAAATTGCCGTCATTGCGATTGACCCAACGCGCCGCAAAACCAACGGCGCGTTGCTGGGGGACCGTATCCGCATGAATGCGATTTCTGCGCCCAACATCTATTTCCGCTCGGTGGCGACGCGCGGTGCGACAACCGAAGTCCCTGAATACTTGGGCGACATCATCGCGGCGACCAAGGCCGCGGGCTTTGATTTGATCATCGTCGAGACGCCTGGGATCGGGCAGGGCGATGGCGCGATTGTCGATGTGGTCGACACGTCGCTGTACGTCATGACACCGGAATTTGGCGCGCAAAGTCAGCTTGAGAAAATCGATATGCTGGATTTTGCCGATTGTGTTGCCATCAACAAGATGGACCGCAAGGGCGCGCTCGATGCCGTCCGCGATGTCCGCAAACAAGTTCAGCGCAATCGCGAAGCATTTGGCACATCGCCCGAGGACATGCCCGTGTTCGGCTGCATGGCGTCCAAGTTCGCCGACCCCGGTGTGACCGCGCTGTACCATGAATTGCTGAGCGCGTTCACAGAAAAAGGCTTCAAAGACTTGGGCTGCTCCATCCCACCGATGGAGACCAAGATTTCCGAGCCTGGTCAGGCCATCGTGCCGCCAGAGCGCAATCGCTATTTATCCGAAATATCCGAAACCGTACGCGGCTATCACGACACCATCACTGAACAAGTGAAGCTGGCCCGAGAGCGTCAGCAGCTGCGCGAAACCAAACGCATGCTGGCCGACAGCGGCAAAGACGCGGGCGATCTGGATGAATTATTGAGTGTGCGCGAAGAGGCCATGGACCCGCGCGCCAAGAAGCTGGTCGACATGTGGCCTGACGTGGTCAAAAGTTATTCCGGCGATACCTACACAGTGAAAATCCGCGACAAGGAAATCAATTACGGTCTGAAGCGCAAAACGCTCAGCGGCAACGTGATGTCGCGCGTCGCGCTACCGACGTACGAGGACGAAGGCGAAATCCTGAAATTCTTGTTGAAGGATAACTTGCCCGGCAGCTTCCCCTACACATCTGGCGTGTTCGCTTTCAAACGCGAAGGTGAGGACCCGACCCGCATGTTCGCGGGCGAGGGCGATCCGTTTCGCACCAACACCCGGTTTAAGTTCCTGTCCGAAGACTCAGATGCCAAGCGCCTGTCGACCGCGTTCGATAGCGTCACGCTGTATGGGTTTGACCCAGACGAGCGCCCGGACATTTACGGCAAGGTCGGGAACTCGGGCGTCTCTATCGCAACGCTGGACGATATGAAGGTACTGTACGACGGGTTTGATCTGTGTAACCCGACCACGTCTGTATCGATGACCATCAACGGTCCCGCACCGACGATCCTGGCGATGTTTCTGAACACCGCCATTGATAAACAAATCGAAAAATTCGAAGCCGACAACGATCGCGCACCGACAGATGATGAGATTGAAAAAATCCACGCGTGGACGCTGGCATCCGTGCGCGGCACCGTGCAGGCGGACATTTTAAAAGAAGACCAGGGTCAGAACACCTGCATCTTTTCAACCGAATTTGCGCTTAAAATGATGGCCGATATTCAGGAATATTTTGTTCAGCACAAGGTGCGGAATTTTTATTCGGTCTCGATCTCGGGCTATCACATCGCCGAAGCAGGCGCGAACCCGATCAGTCAACTGGCGTTCACGCTGGCCAACGGTTTCACGTTTGTTGAGGCGTATCTGGCGCGCGGCATGAATATCGATGATTTCGCGCCCAACCTCAGTTTCTTTTTCTCGAACGGAATGGACCCGGAATACACCGTGATGGGACGGGTCGCACGGCGCATCTGGGCGACGGCGATGCGCTTTAAATACGGTGCGAACGAACGCTCTCAAAAACTCAAATATCACATCCAAACATCCGGCCGTTCGTTACACGCGCAGGAAATGGACTTCAACGATATCCGCACCACGTTGCAGGCGTTGATCGCGGTGTATGACAACTGCAACTCGCTCCACACCAATGCGTATGACGAGGCGATCACAACGCCCACCGAAGACTCACTCCGCCGCGCCATCGCCATTCAGATGATCATCAACAA